>JBFXGF010000171.1:0-3548 GCA_050178275.1 Thermoplasmata archaeon
GGGTTCCTCGGGGGCGCGCAGATCGACAAGTGGGGGAACATCAACTCGACCGTGATAGGGAACTACAAGACCCCGAAGGTCAGGCTCCCCGGCAGCGGCGGCGCGTGCGACATAGCCTCCAACGTCAAGAAGATCATCGTGATCACGCCCCACGAGAAGAGGCGGTTCGTGGAGAAGGTGGATTTCAAGTCCAGCCCTGGCTTCGTCGACGGTAAGGAGAACTGGAGGAAGCTCGGGCTGCAGGGCGGCGGGCCGTACGCGGTCATCACCAACCTGTGCACGATGAAGTTCGATGAGAAGACGGGCGAGATGATGGTCGTGGCCCTCCAGCCAGGCGTGACGATCGAGAAGGTCCAGGAGAACACGCCTTGGAAGCTCAAGGTCGCCGAGAAGCTGGAGACGACCCCCGAGCCGACAGAGAAGGAGATAGCCACGCTCCGCTCGCTCGACCCGGAGAAGATATACCTGGGGTGAATGAATGGCGCAGTTCGACCCGATGGCAGAGTACAAGGCGAAGACCAAGAAGAGCGCTGAGTGGTTCGGGCGGGCCCAGGAGCACCTCCCAGGAGGCGTCACTGGAAACGTCAAGTTCTACCCTCCCTACCCGGTCTACGCGAAGAGGGCGAAAGGCTCCCACATCTGGGACCTTGACGGCAACGAGTACATCGACTACATGCTCTGTTTCGGCCCCATGATACTGGGCCACGGGCATCCCACGGTGACACAGGCGGTCCGGGACCAGATGGAGAGAGACGGGACCTTGATATTCGGGCCGCCGCACGAGATGGAGGCGAAGATGGCCGAGAGGCTGATCCGCATATTCCCGTGCGCGGAGACGGTCAGGTTCACGAACTCAGGGTTGGAGGCCACCCTCCACGCCCTCAGGACGGCCAGGGGTTTCAAGAGGAAGAACAGGATCGCGAAGTTTGAGGGGCACTACCACGGTTGCTACGACGAAGCCCTCGTCAGCCTCACGCCCCCGCCGGACGCCGCGGGCCCGGACGCCGCGCCACAGTCGGTCGCCGCGTCGCTCGGGACATCGGACTACACGCTCCAGAGCGTGCAGGTCATGCCTTTCAACGACACGGAGAACACGGTCAGGCTGATCAAGGCTCACCGGAACGACTTGGCCGCGGTCATCATGGAGCCGGTCCAGAGAGGGTTCATACCGGCGCACCCCGAGTTCCTCAAGGCCGTCAGGGAGATCACCGAGGAGTTGGGCATCGTGCTCATCTTCGACGAGGTGATGTCGGGCTTCAGGATGGACAAGCTGGGAGGCGCGCAGACGATGTTCGGCGTGACGCCGGACATGATGTGCCTCGGGAAGATCATCGGCGGCGGCTTCCCGTGCGGGGCGTTCCTGGGCAAGAAGGAGATAATGGATGTCGTCAACCCTGTGACGAGGCCGAAGGACGCGAGGGTCTTCCACGGCGGCACGTTCAACGGGCACCCGACCGTGCTCGCGGCGGGCATGGCGACGCTCGATGTCCTCGAGGAACCCGAGACGTACCCACACCTGATGCGTGTCACTGACAAGCTTCAGGACGGGTTGAACGACCTGTTCTCAAAGCACGGTGTCGAAGCCAAGGCGACCGGGCCCGGGACGACGTTCAACATCCTCTTTGGCGACAAGGGCAAGATCGACCTGGAGAACATCTGTGACTACAGGGACGCGGTCCTGTGCAGCGACGCGCTCAGGAAGCAGTTCGACTACGGCCTGCTGGCCCGTGGGATCCACTTCCATCCGGACAAGCCGTTCTACACCTGCACCGAGCACAAGGACAAGGACATCGATGTCACGCTTGCGGCCGCGGATGAAGTCCTGGGAAAGATGAAGGGCGGATGAGGTCTACACCTGGACCTCCAAGCTTCCCTCGAAAACCCTGACAGCGGGGCCGGTCATGACAGCCCGTCCGTCCGGCCCCAGCTCTATCTTCATCGCGCCACCCTTTGTCCGCACCTCGACCGGGCCAGGCTCGACCCTTCTGAGCATCAGGGACACGGACGCGCACGCGGTCGCGCCCGTGCCGCACGCCATGGTCTCGTCGAATACCCCTCTCTCATAGGTCCGGATCTTGATATTGTGAGGGCCCGTCACCTGGACGTAGTTGACGTTCACGCTCTTCGGGAACCTCTTCCTGTCGCAGTTCACCAGCTCCCCCGTCTTGACCAGGGGCACGGAATCCAGGGAGTCCGTGAACAGCACTATATGCGGCTCCCCCGTGTAGGCTATCGATCCATTCTCGACGCCTGACGCTGTGACCACCTGGAACTCGAGCATCGAGTCGTCGGCCCCGCCTGCGTCCGTGACATATCCCTTCAGGTCTTCCCTCGTGGTGCGGACCTCGCCCATATCGACCCTGTAGCCGTCGGCGACCCTGGCGACGCGCTTCACCCCGTCTCTCGTGAGCACGTCCACCTGGTCCTTGCCGAGCTTGTCCATCAGGAACGCGGCGACGCATCTCAGGCCGTTTCCGCACATGTCCGCTTCGTTACCCGCGGGCTCGAAAAGCCTCATCGAGCCGTCGGCCCCGGCCGCGTCCTCAACGAAGATAACGCCGTCGGCGCCGACCCAGAAGTTCCTGTTCCACAGGAACTTGGCGATCGCGCTCCTGTCCGAATCGGGCGTGCGTATCCCCGACATCTCGTCCTTGAGGATGAAATCGTTGCCGCACCCTTGGTACTTCAGGAAGTCGAACCCGTACTTCATCGGGCCACCGAACGGAGCCCGCGCATATTATTCTTTCTTGGAGCCGCGAATCATTAAATAACCACGGCCAGAATACAGTCCGAAGCTCCGGGCCAGGCGAGCGGGTTGTTGGTTCATTCATGTACGACATAGTCATCACGGGCGGAACAGTCGTGGATGGGACGGGCTCACTCGCGAGAAAGGCCGATGTGGGCATCGACGGCACCCGGGTCTCCGAGATCTGCAAGCCCTCGGAGGGCAAAGGAGCCCTGGTCATAGACGCCAAGGGAATGATTGTCTGCCCGGGGTTCGTCGACATACACACTCACTCGGACACATACCTCCTGAGCTGCCCGCTCGCTGAGAGCAAGATACGCCAGGGCGTCACCACGGAACTCGTGGGCAACTGCGGGGGGTCGGCTGCCCCCGTGGTCGGGTTGGCGAGGAAGATGGCTATAGAGTCCAATAAGGACCTCTGGGTGGACGTGACTTGGTCCACCTTCGACGAGTATCTCCTGAGGTTGTCAGACATCAGGACTTCCGTCAACGTCGCGTCGTTGGTCGGCGCGGACACCCTCAGGCTAGGGGTCATCGGGGCGGATGACCGGCAGCCCTCGGATGACGAGCTCGGGGACATGAACAAGCTCC
Organism: Thermoplasmata archaeon; assembly: GCA_050178275.1. Lineage (GTDB taxonomy): Archaea > Thermoplasmatota > Thermoplasmata > UBA10834 > UBA10834 > UBA9653. The sequence continues at coordinate 3,338 of JBFXGF010000171.1, forward strand.
TCGCGGACGCGATGTTGGAGGGTGCCTACGGGGTCTCCTCCGGGCTGATATACGCGCCCGGATGCTTTGCGAAGACCGATGAGCTGATATCGCTCGCGAGCACCGCAGCCTCGCTCGGGGGCATGTACGCCAGCCACATCAGGGGCGAGGGCAGGACTGTCGTGGAGGCGGTCTCCGAGGCGATAACGATAGGCAGGGAGTCCGGGTGCAG
>JBFXGF010000172.1:0-3545 GCA_050178275.1 Thermoplasmata archaeon
GAGGCAGAGCTTCCTCCCGGACAGGATGCCGGCGACGCCCTCCTTCGACTCGAGGTGCTCGTGGGTCTCGCAGAGCTTGCACCCGGGCGGGCACCTGCTGACCCTGTCGCCCTCGACCTCGGGGAACTGGAATATGCCGCCCTCGTAGTTCCTCAGTATGACCCTCTTGTCGGACATCGATATGAGGTACTGGGGCCCGACCGGTATCTTCCCGCCGCCCGTCGGGGCGTCGATGACGAACTCGGGGACCGCGAACCCGGATGTGTGGCCCCTGAGGTTCTCTATGAGCTCGATGCCCTTCGCCGTCGCCGTCCTGAAGTGCTCCAAGCCCTTCGCGATGTCGCACTGGTAGATGTAGTAGGGCCTGCACCTGATGTACACCAGGTCCTGGACCAGCTTCTTCATGATGATCGGGCAGTCGTTCACGCCCTTGAGCAGGACGCTCTGGTTGCCGACCGGTATGCCCGCGTCCGCGAGCATCTCAACGGCCCTCCTCGAGTCCGGCGTTATCTCGTTCGGGTGGTTGAAGTGCGTGTTGAGCCAGATCGGGTGGTACTTCCTGAGCATCTTCACCAGCTGCGGGGTGATCCTCTGGGGCATCACGACGGGCGTCCTCGAGCCTATCCTGATGATCTGGACATGCTTGATCTTCCTGAGCTCGCGTATGACTTTCTCGAGGAGCGTGTCGGACACGAGCAGGCTGTCCCCGCCAGACAGGAGCACGTCCCTGACCTGGGGTGTCTTCCTGATGTACTCGATGCCCTCCTGGATCTCCTCCCAGCTGCGGGCGTGGTCCGTCGTGCCGACTATCCTCCGCCTGCAGCAGTGCCTGCAGTACATGCTGCACTGGTCCGTCAGGAGGAACAGCACGCGGTCAGGGTACCTGTGCGTCAGGCCCTGGTGGGGCGCGTCCGTCGTCTCGCCGACGGTGTCGTCCATGTCGTCCTTCGATATGTGGAGCTCGTGGGAGGTCGGGACCGCCTGCTTCCTGACGGGGTCCTCGGGGTCGTCCGGGTCCATGAGGGATGCGTAGTACGGGGTGATGGCCATCCGGAGGTACTTCATAGAGTTGCGGATCTCGTCCTTCTCGGCCTCGGAGAGGTTGATGACCTTCGCCAACGTGTCGACGTCGGTTATGCGGTTCCTCACCTGCCACTTCCAATCGTTCCACTGCTTCGCGGTGACGTTCTTGTACAGGGGTATATCCTTCCATTTTCTCATAGCCAGGCCTCCCGGGCATCCGCTCTTAGAAAAAGGGTATAGGTTCATCGTATTTAGATTGATGTCAGCGCGCGTGCCCGCCCGCGCTGGCGCCCGGGGCGGGACTGGGTGTGGGGTAGGTCGGATTTGAACCGACGACCTCATGCTCCCAAAGCACGTATCATACCAAGCTAAACCACTACCCCGGTGCTGGATGGTCCGCTCCACCCGATTATGCTCGGCCCGGATAAAATGCTTCGCCTACGCCTCGAGCAGACGAGGGAGCTCCGCCAGGAACTCGGACACCGCCCTGCCCCTGTGGGACATGGTGTTCTTCTCCGCCACGTCTATCTGCGCATACGTGCGCGTGTGCCCCTCCGGGACGAATATGGGGTCGTAGCCGAACCCGCCCGTGCCCGCCATCTCCTGGGATATCGACCCGTGGGCGACCCCTCTCGCGATGAACGGCTTGCCCCCTGGCTCGAGGTACCCTATGCAGCACTCGAACCGGGCGCGACGGTCCTCCACGCCCTTCATGAGCCTGAGGATGCCCTCGCACCCGACCGTCTTGAACACGTAGGACGAGTACACGCCCGGGAACCCCTTCAGGGCGTCCACGAACAGGCCGGAGTCGTCTATGAACATGGGCCTCTGATACCTCTCCATTAGCCACTCGAGCCCGGGTATGATGGTCTCCTCGATCGTCTCCGCCTGTACCTCGGGGTACTTGGTCTTGATGTGCTCCACGTCGTAGCCCCGCTCCCTCATCTGCTGGGAGATCTCCCTGAACTTCCCGTCGTTGCTCGTGACGAAGGCTATTCTTTTCGTGTGTAACGCCCCCTCTTCTCTATCTCCTTGACCTTCCTGAGGACCTCGGCCCCCTGGGGATAGGCCCTCACGTAAGAGGCCTTCACGACCTCGTACAGCCCGCTCCTGGCGTGGTGCGCCGAGTGGAACGCCTCCTCGAGCAGGTGCATGTCCACGCCCTTGTCCTCGAGCTCGGACGTCTTCGAGCCCAGCGAGAAGTCGATGAGGACTATCCTGTCGCCCTCGAGCAGCATGTTGCTGGTCGTGAGGTCCCCGTGGACGATGTCGTTCTCATGCAGCCTGGCCGCGACCTCGCCTATCTTCGCGCAGACCTCCTCGGCGTCGGGCCCGGGAAGCTCGTTGAGGGCGTCCTTGACCCTCGCGCCCTTGATCTCCTGCATCACGATCCTTCCGCCCGCGTAGTCGACGGAGTATATGACTGGGACGGCGATGCCCGCCCTCCTGGCCTCCAGCATCAGCCTGGCCTCGTTCTTGATCCTCGATGTCTGGAGGGACCGGTCGAGAGCCGGGTGCCTGTAGCCCTTGACGACGCGCTGCTTCGTGACGACCTCCCGCCCCATCCACTCGGACGAGTCGAGCCTTGCCTCGGCGCCAACCCTGTGCACAGCCACGGGTGCTGAAAAGTCCTCGACTGTTATAAAGGATACCGGGGATATGACGACCGAACCCAAGGCCAGGGAGCGACCGGCTCCTTGGCGTGTTTCCGCCGTCCGATGGGCTGTTAACGCCATTACTTAAATAACCCTATAAGACGGTTCATGAGGCGAGGAAGGACGGGGTCCTTCTGGGAGGGACGAAATGTCGTTGACGGAGATAATGCTGCTATTGGGCGGCCTGGTACTGTTGATGGGTGTCTTCTACCTGATACCCGTACTCGGCAAGTACATCGAGAAGCTGGCGAAGTGGCTCGGCGGGTTCCAGACGCTGATCGGGGTCATCTCGATCATCGTGGCGATCTGGGCGTTCATCGACACCGGCGTCGACCTTGACCCGGTGTTCCTGCTGATAGTCGGCCTGATACTGGCAGTAAGCATCATGTCAGCGCTACCCGCGCTCGGCAAGTATATCGCGAAGCTGGTCAAGGCTCTCGGAGCTTTCCAGGTGATCATCGGCATAATCGCGATTGTACTGGCCTTCGTCTAGGCGGACGGGGACTAAACCTCTTCCGGGTCTTAGAGCCGGGCCACTGCGCCGAGCAGTGGTCCGTTTTGAATTTCATTTATCAGCAACGCTTATCACCAACCAGTCCGATGGCGGCCCGTGTCGCACGTGGCCATAGGCTCCGCAGGCCTGGACGGGCTCCTGGAGGGGGGCCTCGAGGGGGGAGCGATCACGCTCCTGTTCGGCGAGGCGGGCACGGGCAAGACGAACATATGCCTCCAGGTCGCGAGGAACGTGGCCTCGCAGGGCAAGAAGGTCATATACATCGACACCGAGGGGGTCTCCCTCGAGCGCCTGAGGCAGATCTGCGCCGACGAGTTCGAGGAGGTCATGAAGAACATACTGTTCTTCGAGCC
>JBFXGF010000173.1:0-3543 GCA_050178275.1 Thermoplasmata archaeon
CTGTTCCATGGAGTCCCCGATGGGGAGGACGAAACACGCCGACAGCTGACCCAGCTCCCTGCCCGCGTTCATGAGGGTGGGGCTGTTGGGCATGAACTCGAGTCTCGCCATCATCTCGTAGAATTTGACCGCGGTCTTCTCAACATCGGCGTCGCTCGCCCCGTACGCCGTCTCGGCCGAGGCGATCGCCCTCGCGACCCTCTCGAACAACTGATGCGGGGTCTCCACTGGCTTGCCGTCGTCGTCCTTCCTAAGGTATCTCCTCTCAAGGACGGTCCTGGCGTTGGAGCTGATCTGCGGCTCGACGTCCCATCCCGAGTCTGTCTTGAACTGCCTGCCATTGGGCGCGACAGAGTCCCCTTGCTTGTAGTTCGGTGCGCTTGACATCTCTCCCCCTCTCGCGTACCTGCCTGTTCCCCTACAGAGTACGATTCGGGTCGCACGGGTTGATGGCCTCCCCCCTGTCCTCGAAGACGAGGAGAGACCGTCTCCCCCTCTTCATTGTGTAAACAGAGGCGAAAAGCTTTGCGGCTGCGTGCAGAGGGTGGAATGAGTTGACTTGATTTAAAGAAGTTTTCCGACAAGATCTGGTAACACATCCACTGGCCTCTCGCCAGCGTCTCGACATATTGTTATCCGGTTTGTTATCAATATGTTTACCGATGTTTCAAGCCAGTTATTGAGAATGGTCCGGATGAATCGTATTTCCAGTGGACATCGGCGGATAACGGAACGGCGGCGTCGGTTTCGCATCTCTCCGTCCGTTGTATCCGGTGCCACGAGGCCCGGCGCACAATATCTATAAGTGCCCGCCGTTAACCGGTCGGTAAAACGCGCTCGGTGATTCAATGAATGTCAAGGTCAAGTTGTTCTCCGTGTTCAGGGAAATCGTGGGGGTGAAGGAGGAGGATTTGGACCTGCCCGACGGGATCACGGTGAGCGGTCTCCTGGACGAGTACGTCCGAAGATTCCCCCCACTGGACCGTTACAGGGAACATATCATCCTGTCCGTGAACCGGGAATACGGGGCCCCGGCGCGGGTGCTGAAGGAAGGCGACGAGGTATCCTTCCTCCCGCCAGTCAGTGGCGGCTGAACCCCTCGGTGTAATGCAATATCTGCAAATACCCGTGTGCGCATAGACGGTTTCCACAGCGCGACGTGAGGTGGACTGGCCGACCCGCTCGGCCACGGTGGTGGATACATGCGTACTCAGGTTTCGTGGCTCTCGATCGTGATTGCAGCGGCGTTCTTGTTGTCAGGGTCCACGATACCTTTCAGCTACGGCGTGGAGGGCGATGGTCCAGGCGTCCAGGCGCTCCCGGGAGCTCCCCCTGTGGATTACTATTACAGGAACTACACTGAGATTCGCGAGATCCTCACGCAGACTGTGGCGGACCATCCGGAGATCGCGGCCCTGCACGATATAGGCGACAGCTGGGAGAAGACGGCCGGCATCGCTGACAGGGACATACTCGCCATCAAGATCTCCGACAACGTCGGCGTGGAGGAGGGCGAGCCTGAGTTCCTTCTGATGGCGTTGCACCATGCGCGCGAGTGGCCGACATCGGAGACCGCCCTGCACATCATTCTCAACCTGACCGACGGCTACGGCGTCGACCCCCGGATCAGCTGGTTGGTGGACAACCGGGAGATTTGGATTGTGCCGGTCGTGAACCCGGACGGATTGGATTTCGCGCTGACTGAGAACGAAGACTGGCGGAAGAACCGGCGGGACAACCTGGACGGCACGTTCGGGGTCGACCTGAACAGGAACTACAACGGTTCGGAGAACGGCGACCCCCTGGGCGAGTGGGGCGGTGCGGGCACCTCCGACCTGACCTATTCCGACGTGTATTGTGGTGAGGCCCCGTTCTCCGAGCCGGAGACCCAGGCAATCAGGGACCTCGCGCGCGCCCATGACTTCCAGATAGCCTTTGACTTCCATACGTTTGACGACTCGGTCATGTGGCCCTGGGGGTACACGACGAACCTCACGCTGGACGATGAGTACCTCGTCGACATCGGTCAACAGCTCGCCGCCCTCAACGGCTACGACGCCGCTCAGTCCGTGGCCCTGTACCCGACCACGGGCGACTCATTGGACTGGCTCTACGGGAGCCTGAACATCTACTCCATCCTGTTCGAGATGGGCGCGACCACGTTCCACCCAGACCGGCAGGAGGACGTCCTCGAGATAGTCTACGAGAACGAGGCGCCCACCCTGCTGGGCATCGAGCTCGCGGGGGACCGCCTGCAACTCCCGTTCGACATCCTGCACACGCCTCTCTCGGACCTCGGGTACTCCGAATCCGGGTTCGAGGTCTCGGCCGACATCACGGCCCAGAGAGGTGTGGACACATCCGCCTTGAAGGTGGTCTACAGGTCCGACGGCGGTGGCTGGCAGGAAACGCCCATGTCAGAGGGCGCGTCGAACGACACGTATGTCGCGACGATACCGTCCCAGCCATCCGGCACGGTCGTCGAGTACTACATATCCGCGGAGGACCTCGGGGCCGTGGAGCTCACGAACCCCAGGTACGCTCCCTACGAGGCGCACTCGTTCTCGGTGCTCAGTGAGACGAACCAACCACCGGTGGCCGACGCGGGATACGACATAACCGTGACCGTGGGCGAGCAGGTCGAGTTCGACGCGTCAGGCTCGTCCGACGACAGCGGCATCGTGAGCTATCTGTGGGAGTTCGTATACAACGGCTCCGTGTGGTACCTGGACGGTCCTTCCGCCTCGTTCAGTTTCTGGACTCCAGGCGTCTACGAGGTGACGCTCACCGTGGCCGACTCGCAGGGCTCCGTCGATTCGGACGTGGTGCTCGTCACGGTCGAGTCCACCGCGATCCCGGAGTTCACGACCGTGCTCCTGCCCGTGGCCGCGATGCTGGCGGTCTTCCTGGTCATTCGAGCGAGACGACCCTGAGGTTCCTCGCCCTGGGGCAGACGACCTCGCCCGGCTCGACCGACAGTATCTTGCACTTCATGCCCTCGACGGCCCCGACAGGGTTGCAGAGTCTGTAGTTCGGGCAGCCGACGGCGTCGCAGTCGCTGTCCTCGTATGTTATCACGGAGCCTTCCAACGCCGCCCTCGCGGGCAACGCGGCCCTGCTCGGTATCCGCTCGACCTCGACGACCCTCACGCCCCCCTCGTGCACCTTGCACTCGTGGTGCAGGTCCCTGACGTCGGTCACCCGATACCGCCTGTTCTCGTCAAGGTGGAAGCATATGTTCCTCACCTTGCACTCCCTGCACTCGCCCAACGGGCCCTTGAAGACGAACTCGAACCCTCTCCTGCACTGAAGCTCCCCGACGACCGTCACCAGCACCATGCGCGAAACCTCCCGTCATATCACTTTCGTGATCGTCGCCAGGCGTTCAGCCGCGTCGCGGGTCAGGCCCCGGTCCCCGAGGACGGTGTACCGGTCCTTCCTGAGCTCGTGCGCGTGCACGAGCGCGTCTATGACCTGTTCCTTCGAGACCCCGAGTTCCTTTGCGCTCGTGGGGGCTCCGATGAGCTGGAGGGCGTCCCGTAT
>JBFXGF010000174.1:0-3535 GCA_050178275.1 Thermoplasmata archaeon
GCGCAACGCACTGCATATTCAGCCCTTGGGGCTGCTTCTCCGAGCCTAAGTGCAGCAGTGAGGGTTTTTTGGAGAGTGTTTTGATGCCAACACAAGCTCCGAGTGAGAGTGCTAAACCGGGCGAAGAGGGCGGGTTCAGGATACCCGATGCAGGGATGTTCGTGAGCGAGTACAACCAGCAGATCTTCAAGGCCACCAGGATGCCAGAGAGGGTCAAGATCCTGGACACGACCCTGAGGGACGGGGAGCAGACGCCCAACGTCGCGCTCTCCGTGGACGACAAGCTGAAGATCGCGCAGGCCCTGGACGAGCTCGGGGTGGACATAATCGAGGCGGGGTTCGCCGTGAACTCGGAGGGCGAGGCCGAGGCGGTCAAGAGAATCTCCGGGGCGGGCCTGAAGAGCGAGATATGCAGCCTGTGCAGGGCGTCCACGCAGGACATAGACGCCGCCCTCGCGTGCGACGTGGACTCCGTCCACATATTCCTGGCCACATCCAAGGTCCATCTAGAGAAGAAGCTGAAGATCACGCAGCAGGAGGCCGTCGAGAAGGCGGTCACGGCCGTGCAGTACGCGAAGAAGCACGGCCTCGTCGCCGAGTTCAGCTGTGAGGACGCCACCAGGACGGAGCTGTCGTTCCTAAAGACCGTGCACAACGCCGTCGAGGAGGCCGGCGTGGACAGGATAGACATCCCGGACACCGTGGGCGTCATGACGCCTCAGGCGATGATGCAGTTCGTGACCGAGATCAAGAAGGACACGAAGGTCCCCTTGGCCGTGCACTGCCACGACGACTTCGGGATGTCCGTCGCCAACTCGCTCGCGGGCGTGCTCGGCGGGGCGGAGGAGGTCCATGTGACGGTCAACGGCCTGGGCGAGAGGGCGGGCAACGCCGCGCTCGAGGAGGTCGTCATGGGCCTCCAGGCGTTCTACGGGCTCAAGACGAGCATAAACACGAGGAAGATGGCCTTCGTCTCGAGGCTGGTAGCGCAGCTCACGGGCGTGGCCGTGCAGCCGAACAAGGCCATCGTCGGGGAGAACGCGTTCTCGCACGAGGCGGGCATACACGTCCACGGCGTGCTGAGCGAGTCGTCGACATACGAGCCGATGCGCCCGGAGATCGTGGGCAAGGAGAGGACGCTCGTCGTCGGGAAGCACTCGGGCGTGCACGCCGTCCAGAACAAGCTCAAGGAGTACGGCCTGGACCTCGCGCCTGACCAGATGAAGGAGGTCGTCGCGAGGATCAAGAAGTACGCCGAGTCGGGCAAGAAGCTGGACGACGCGGAGCTGCTCGCGGTGGCGTACGACATCATGGGCCAGGAGGCCGAGCCGGTCATCAGGCTCGAGGAGTTCACCGTCTTCACCGGGCTCAACTTCACGCCGACGGCGACGGTCGTGCTCAACATAGACGGCGATGTCAGGAGGGCCTCGGAGACAGGCGTGGGCCCGATAGACGCAAGCGTGAGCGCCATCAGGACCGCGGTGTCTAAGAACATCGTGCTCAGGCAGTTCAGGCTCGAGGCCATCACGGGGGGCTCCAACGCGCTGTGCGAGGTCACCGTCAAGCTGGGCGACCGCGAGGACGAGCAGCTGTTGGCCCTCGGGAAGAGCGTCGGCTCGGACATAGTCACCACCAGCGTCGACGCGACCGTCGAGGGGCTGAACAGGCTCTGGGCGCACAAGCTCAGGTCCAATGGCGATAAGACTAAGAGGAAGGCTTACTGAATCAGGGAGCCGCCCATCTCACGAGGTGTACGCATGCCTAGGACGATCGCTGAGAAGATACTCGCCGCTAAGGCCCAGAGGGACGTCTCGCCAGGCGAGATAGTCGAGGCCGAGGTCGACTACGTCATGGTCAACGACATCACCGCGCCGGCGGCCTTTGACGAGTTCGAGGGCATGTGCGCGCCGATACTCGAGAAGAAGGTCGTGCTCATACCGGACCACTACGTGCCGAACAAGGACGTGGCGTCCGCCATCCAGGCGAAGAAGATGCGGGACTTCGCGAAGAAGTACCGCATCCGGAACTACTTCGACATAGGCTCGGGGGGCGTGTGCCACCAGGTCATGATAGAGAAGGGGTTCGCCGCCCCCGGAAGGCTCATAGTCGGCGCTGACTCGCACACATGCTCCTACGGCGCCCTGGGGGCCTTCGCGACCGGGATAGGGAGCACCGAGGCGGCGACCGTCTTCACCCGCGGTGTCCTGTGGTTCAAGGTCCCCGAGTCCATGAAGTTCGTCGTCGACGGCAAGCTCCGTAAGCACGTGATGGGGAAGGACATCGTGCTCACGATAATAGGTGACATAGGCGTCGAGGGGGCGCTGTACAAGTCGATGGAGGTCCAGGGCACGGCCGTGTCCAGCCTGGAAGTCTCGGACAGGGTCACGATCTCGAACATGGGGATCGAGGCCGGCGCCAAGGCATGCATCATCCCGCCGGACGCCAAGGTCGACAAGTACCTCGAGGGGCGCGCGAGAGGGCCCTACGCGAGCGTCTTGGCCGATGAGGGCGCCGTCTACGCGGACGTGAGGGACTATCCAGCGGAGGACATCGTGCCAGTCGTCGCGAGGCCGTCCCTGCCGAGCAACGTGGCCCCGGCGAGCGAGGTCGGGGTCGAGATAGACCAGGCGTACCTCGGCTCTTGCACAAACGGCAGGATAGAGGACCTCAGGGTCGCGGCCGCGATCCTGAAGGGCCGGAAGGTCAAGGAGGGCGTCAGGCTCCTCGTCGTGCCCGCGAGCAAGGACGTGTTCGACCGGGCATCGGATGAAGGGCTGTTCAAGATATTCTCGGACGCCGGGGCGTTCATATCCGGGCCCACGTGCGGCGCGTGCCTGGGCGGGTACATGGGCGTGCTGGCTCCAGGGGAGAAGTGCGTGAGCACTACGAACAGGAACTTCGTCGGAAGGATGGGCCACAAGGACTCCGAGGTCTACCTCGCTAGCCCGGCGGTCGTGGCGGCCAGCGCGGTCGCGGGAAGAATCGTGGACCCCTCGGAGGTGGTCGGATGAGGACCGTGTTCGAGGGGAACGCGTGGGCGTTCGGGGACAACGTGGACACGGACCAGATCATACCGGCGGAGTACCTGGTGACCATGGACAACAAGGACCTCGCCAGGCACGCGTTCTCGAAGGTGGCGCCCGACTTCGCCAACAAGGTCGTGGCGGGAGACATAGTGGTCGCCAAGAGGAACTTCGGGTGCGGTTCCAGCAGGGAGCACGCCCCGAGGGCGCTCATGGGCGCCGGGGTCTCGTGCGTCGTCGCGGAGTCGTTCGCGAGGATATTCTTCAGGAACTCGATCAACATCGGCCTTCCGCTGGTGGAGTCGAGGCTCGGGGCCAAGGACGGGGACAGGGTGACGGTCGACCTGGGGAAGGGCGTCGTGAGGAACGAGTCCACGGGCCAGGAGTCCGGGTTCGCCAGCTATCCCCCGTTCGTCATGATGCTCATCGAGAAAGGGGGGCACGTCCCCTACACCAAGGAGATGTTGGGGTGCAGAAAGTAGGGGTCATACCAGGGGAAGGCATAGGTCCCG
>JBFXGF010000175.1:0-3522 GCA_050178275.1 Thermoplasmata archaeon
CAGGCGACAGCCACCACCAGCCGGCGCTCCCGGAGGAGAAGGCCGCCAGGCTCGTCAAGGACTACGGCGTGAACACGGAGCAGGCGGAGGCGCTCCTGAGCGGCGCGTACGAGGATGAGTTCGAGCTGCTCGCGGGCACCGTCGGCCTCCCGCAGGTGGTCGCGAGGGTGTACCTCAACGTCTTCCCCGAGCTGGAGAAGGCCGGACACGACACGTCGAGGGTGAGCGCCGAGTGCGTCAAGGAGATCCTCGTCGCGATGTCGAAAGGGGTCTTCGCGAAGGAGGCCATACCCGAGCTGCTCTCGTGGATGCTAAGGAACGACGTCTGGGACGTCGCGCGAGCGTCGGACTCGCTCGGCGTCGAGTCGGTCGCCGTGGAGGACGTCAGGGCGGTCTGCGACAGGGTCGTCAAGGAGCGCGAGGCCTTCATAAGGAGCAGGGGCGAGGGCGCCGCGCTCGGGCCGCTCATGGGGATCGTGATGAAGGAGCTCCGCGGGAAGGTTGACGGGAAGATAATCAGCGAGGTCTTGACCGAGAGGATAAGAGAGCTCCTTTCGTGACGTCCTTCTTCGACAGCAGCGTGAGGAAGTTCTTGCAGTACTCCAGCGCCGCGCCCTGGTCGTCCTCGTGGACGATGAGGAAACTCCTGCACAGCTCGTTGAGGTCGTCGGGGTTGTTGTACTTCCTCTTCTTCGCGGTCAATGCATACCTTCCCAGGGGTTCCTCGAATCTCAGATGCGCCTAATAATACTTCTCGCTGATATTTTCAGTCCCTGTCTTTCTTCGCGGTCATCCTGTAGGCGAGTATGGACTCGAAGAACAGGTGCATCTCCTCGACCATCTCGATATCGTACCTCTCCTTGGCCGTCCTCAGCACGGATCGGATGCTGCCGAACGAGGACAGGATGATGTACACCCTCCCCCCGGGCGTGAGGAACTTCCAGGCGCCCTCGAGGAACCGGGAGACGATCTCCGAGCCGTCCGCGCCCCCCGACCACGCCCGCTCCATCCAGGTGGAGGGGGCGCCCTCCTCGGGCAGGTACGGCGGGTTGAATGTGATCACGTCGAACAACCCCTTGACGTTCTGGAACAGGTCGCTCTGCAGCGTCTCGACCCTGAGGTCGTTCTTGAACGCGTTCGAGCGCGCGCACGCGACCGCGTGCGGGTTCAGGTCGACCGCGGTCACCTTGGCCCCGGCCTTGGCGGCGTGCAGGGCGACGATGCCCGTCCCGGTCCCCATGTCCAGCAGGCGCTCCCCGGGGGAGACCTCGAGCACTCTCACGAGCAGGAAGGAGTCGTCGCTCGGGTTGTACACCTCGGGCGCGATGTTGATGTCTATCCGCGTGTCGATTTGCACGGGCGTGTATGCCCCTGCCCGTCATTAAGGCTTTACTAGATGAGGGTATTCTCCTCCCCGAGGCTGGCGGATGGACATCTGGGTCGCAGGGATCATCGCGATCATCGTCGCGAGCACGCTGTACTCGTACTACAGGCAGGTCAGCTTCTCCATAGTGGTCGTCGCCGTCTGCGTCATCTCCTTCGCGATGCTCCTGTTGTCCGCGGGCACGTCGTTTTTCACGACGTCGGAGACCATGTACCAGCTGGCGTTCATGCCGCGTGACCTCACGGAGCCCGCGAGGCTGTACACGGTCCTCACATCCATGTTCACTCACGGGAGCCCGGAGCACCTGCTGTTCAACGCTCTGGGGATAGCGTTCCTGGGGACCGCCTTCGAGCAGAGGATCGGGACGAGGCCGTACATCCTGCTCTACCTGCTGTCCGGGTTGTCCGGCACGCTCGCCTTCGCGCTGTTCAACTGGGGCGACAGCCACGTGGCCGTCGTCGGGGCGTCCGGGGCGATATTCGGCATCCTGGCGGCGTTCGTGAGGATGTTCCCGCACGAGCGGATGTCCCTGCTGATCGGGTTCTTCCCGCTCCCGCCGATGCCTCTCTGGGTGATAGGCGCCGGCTTCGTCGCCCTGCAGCTGCTGTTCCTGACCGGCGGCACGAACGTGGCCGTCGAGGCCCATTTGGGGGGCCTGGTCGCGGGGGCCCTCCTTGTCCCGCTCATAGTCCGCATACCCCTCCACAAGAGGGTGAGGAAGATGATCTCGCAGTCCTCCCTGAGGAAGCTCTCGACCACACCGGAACTCAAGTCGATCATGCGCAGGATCGAGGAGGAGGAGATCCCGGACGTCAAGAGCGCGTGGATCGAGCACTACCTGTCACGGGCGAGATGCCCTCAGTGCGGGGCGAGGCTGAAGGCGCGGAAGGAAGGCGTCGTTTGCGACCGGGGGCACGAGCTCTGACCCGCGCGCCGACGGTGCGGGTCCTCTGCGACGGATGCGCAGATCCTCATCCTTGGGTGCTCGCCTCGCGCCTCCCGACCGGTCCCGGGAAGCCCCACCACCCGATGGCTATACAGAACGCGTCCTCGGAAAGATGTAAGTCAGAGTAGTGATATGGAGTGGGGCTATGACCGTACCGGCGTCTGTGTTGGTTGAATGCCCTCAGTGCAAGGCGGAGACGCTCCACGAGGTCCTGTCGGGCAAGATGGGCGGGAAGTCGGTGTCAGTCCTCGACTCGACCGTCAAGTGTAGGGACTGCGGGCACGTGCATCACGTGACCGTCAAGACGGCGAAGCCGGCCGAGGTCCCGATAGTCATCAGCTGGCTCAAGGAGTCCTCCAGGGGGACGATAACCCTCGGCCCGGACGAGGTGCTCTCGGTCGGGGACGAGATCATGTGCGGGGAGATGCCCACGCTCGTGACGTCCATCGAGTCGAACGGCGCGAGGGTCAAGTCGTGCAAGGCGGGCAAGATAGACACCGTGTGGGCGAAGCGGTTCGACAAGCTGAAGGTGCCGTTCTCGGTCAACAACCATGGCCGCACGTTCTCGGACTTCGTGATGGCCGTGCCCGACGAGGAGTTCTTCATAGGTGACATCATCGAGCTGGACAAGAAGCCTGTCGCGATACACTCGATCAGGATCGAGGAGAGGACCATCAGGAGGGGCTCCGCGCTCGCGAGGGACATCACCCGGGTCTACGGTGCGGTCGTCCGCAAGACGACGCAGCGGGGCGGCCGCGCGGAAGATTGATACCCTCGCAGCCCGGTTTTATCGTCGTGGCTGACGACTTCCCCAGGGCCCGATCGGAACTCGTGAACAACCTGCTCAGGCGCGGCTACGTGTCCAAGCCGGAGGTGGCTGAGGCCCTCAGGAAGGTCCCGAGGGAGGAGTTCGTCCCCGAGAGCCTGAGGGGCGAGGCGTACATCGACACCCCGTTGCCCATTGGCTCGGGCCAGACGATATCCGCGCCGCACATGGTCGCCATGATGTCCGAGGCCCTCGACCTCAGGCCCGGGCTGAAGGTGCTCGAGGTCGGGTGCGGCTCCGGGTACCACGCGGCCGTGACCGCCGAGATCGTGTCCCCGGGGGGACACGTGTTCTCGGTGGAGAGGCTCGGCGAACTCGCGGAGTTCGCCCGGAGCAACATCGCCAGGACAGGTTACTCGGACACCG
>JBFXGF010000176.1:0-3485 GCA_050178275.1 Thermoplasmata archaeon
CCTATGGCCCTGCTGACGAGTGCCGCGCACACGGTGCTGTCGACTCCGCCGGACGCGGCTATGATGGCCTTGCCCGTGACATCCTCCCTGATCTTCTTGACCTGCTGGTCGATGAACCTCTCGGCGTCGAACATCAAACCTCAACTTCCTTCGAGTCCTCAATGACCTTGTCCCTGAGCTTCTGGCGGTACGCGACGACGGCTTTCTCTATCCCCTTGTCCTTGAGCGCGAGCATCTGGGCCGCCAGTATCGCCGCGTTCTCTCCCCTGTCCAGGCCCACGCCCGCCACGGGTATCCCGGGCGGCATCTGGACGACCGACAGGATGGCATCCAGGTTGAGCGTGCCGCTGACCGGGACGCCGATGACCGGCTTCGTGGTCCTCGACGCGATCACGCCTGGGAGTGCCGCCGACAGGCCGGCGATGGCTATGAACACCTCGGCGTCCGCCTCGTGCACCAGTTTCTCGACCAGCTCCGGCGTCCTGTGGGCGCTGGCGACGCTGAGCCTGTACGGGATCCCGAGCTCCTTCAGCACCGAGACGGCCTTCTCGGCCACCTTCATGTCGCTCTTGCTGCCCAAAACAATCTGGACGCTCATATGAAAGGTAGAAGAAAGGGCTGTAGTAAAAGGTTTGCGTCTCTTCCGGGGTCGCCTTCAGGACTTCATTATGGCGACGAGGAACACACCGACCGCCGCGAGCGCGCCTATCAGGCCCGCCGCGATGTACAGGAAGGCGTCCCATATGACCTTGCCAAGGTTGACATCGATGATATCCACCGAGTCGAGGCACATGACGCCCCACAACACTCCGACGACCAGGCCGATGACGAGCAGCACTACGCCTATCATCCGGCTCTTGCCGCTGCCGAAATAGGCGGTGAATACCCCCGCCAACAGCATGAAGAGTCCGAATACCATCATCAGCACTGTCAGGAACTCAAGTAGCTCCATTGTATTTCACCCACTTCCAGATACAGAGATAGAGACCTAGAACTTTATTCCCGTCAAGGTCTTGGTGTCAATGACGCCTGGGATCGAGCGAACCTTGTCGACAACGACCTGCCCGAGCAGGTTGAAGTCCTCCGCCTCGATCTTGGCAATCAAGTCATACTCTCCGAAGAGAGGGTGCAACTCCACCACTTCCTTGACCTTCAGGAGCTCGTTGTAGACCTCGTGCTCTTTCGCTGGCGCGGTACTTATCAGTATAAATCCCACGGCCATCTGTGCTCACCAGTGCGGTATAATGGGATGTCCTTTCATAAACCTTTCGGGGTCCCACGAGGGAAGCCAGATTTCTGGCTCGGTAGCGTCGTGACGCGCGGACGCGTCACACGTGCTTCCTGCGCGCGGCCCGTCTCTGCACCATGTCCCAGCTGGGCAGCGCGCTCTGAGCGCCGACGCTCTCGACCACGAACGAGGCCGTCGCCGCGCCTATCCACGCGCACTCCTCGATCGGGAGCGACTTGGACAGGCCAGCGTAGAAGCCCGCCCTGAAGCCGTCCCCAGCGCCGGTGGTGTCGACGACCTTGTCCGGCTGGATGCTGCCCACGAGGACATCGTCGTCCACCGTCAACACCCTGCTGCCGTGGCTGCCCATCGTGACCACCAGCATCTTCACGTACGAGAGCAGCTCGGCGTCCTCCTCGACGCGGAGGTACTCCTTGGCCCTGCTCAGCTCGGACGTGTTGACGAAGAGGCCGTCGCAGTGCTCCAGCACCTCCTTGAAGGACTCCGCGGTGTAGACGTAATGAAGCTCCTGCGCGGGGTCGAAGCACACCATCTTCTTCTTGGACTTGGCCCTCCTCGCGACCTTCAGCATGTACGACGGGCGTCCCGTGCCTATGTGGACGAACTTGGACGAGTCGGCGGTGTGCGTCCTGATCGGCATCCTGTCCTGCTCCAGGACCGCCCCCTGCTCGACGAAGCCTATCTGGTTGTGCTCGCCGTCGGATATCATGATGACGAACGGTGTCCTGGCGCCCCTCACCTTGACCACGTCGGTCGCGTCGACGCCGCTGCCCCTGAGGGCCTCCATGAAGTCCTTGGGGAAGTCGTCCCCGACGTGGCTCGAGAGCGCTGTGGGCACGCCGATGGTGGACGCGATCCGCGCCAGGTTCGCCCCCGTGCCCCCGAACAGCTCCTTCCGGCCTTTCAGCTCGACACAGGTGTTCGGCTCCGGGAAACGGTCGGACGAGTAGATCAGGTCGATGCAGGTGTGCCCATAGACACCGAGGAAGTTGTTCTTGCGCAAGTGCTGCTCCCCTTTGCCCATCCCGTATCGGCCCCGTCGTACTTGAAAAGTCGGGTTGAGGGGCCAGCGCCCCTCGGGCGGCGCGTCTAGGTACCCTCGCGCCAGCTCCTCACATAGGCCTGCTGCTCCTTGGAGAGCTTGTCTATCTTGACGCCCATGGTCTGGAGCTTCAGCCTGGCCACCTTCTCGTCCAGGTGGTCCGGGACATCGTACACGTCCGGCTCCAGCGTCTGCGCGCTGAAGTCGAGGTACTCGAGGCACAGGGCCTGTATCGCGAAGCTCATGTCCATGATCTCCACCGGGTGTCCCTGCCCAGCGGCCAGATTGACCAGCCTGCCCTCCGCCAGGAGGTAGACCTTCCGGCCATTCTTGAGCACGAACTCCTCCACCGAGTCGCGGACCTGCGAGTGCTTCTTGGCGAGCTTGATGAGGGCCGCCTTCGATATCTCGTTGTCGAAGTGGCCCGAGTTGGCGAGCACGCAGCCGTCCTTCATGGCCCTGAGGTCCTCGCCCGTGATGACATCCTTGCACCCGGTCGCGGAGATGACGATGTCGGCGTTCCTGACGGCCTGGGACATCGGCATGACCGCGAACCCGTCCAGCTTCGCCTCGATCGCCCTGATCGGGTCCACCTCGCAGACCGTCACGTCGGCCCCCATGCCCTTCGCGCGCATGGCGATACCACGGCCGCACCAGCCGTACCCGGCGACGACGAAGTTCTTGCCGGCTATGACGAGGTTCGTGGCCGCCATGAACCCGTCCATGGTCGACTGGCCCGTGCCGTACCTGTTGTCGAAGAGGTATTTCATGTAGGCGTCGTTGACGGACATGACGGGGAACTTGAGCTCGCCCTGCTGCGCCATGGCCCTGAGCCGCATCACGCCGGTGGTCGTCTCCTCGTTCGCGCCCTTCACCTTCGGCAGGAGCTCCCTCCGTTTCGTGTGCAGGAGGAAGATCAGGTCCGCGCCGTCGTCGATGACATAATCGGGCGCCATGTCCAGGACCTTGTTGAGCGACTTGTAGTAATCCGCCGAGTTCTGGCCCTTCTTGGCGTAGGTCGTCAGCCCGTACTCCTCGTTCAGGGCGACGGCGACCGAATCGTCCGTCGACAACGGGTTGCAGCTCGTGAGCCGGACATCGACCCCGGCCTCCTGGATGGTCAGGGCGAGCACGGCCGTCTTGGCCTCCGTGTGCAGCGCCATGCCGACCTTGAGGCCCTCGAACGCCTGCTCC
>JBFXGF010000177.1:0-3448 GCA_050178275.1 Thermoplasmata archaeon
GCTGGTTGTACTCGCTCACGAACATCCCTGCATCGGGTATCCTGAACCCGCCCTCTTCGCCCGGTTTAGCACTCTCACTCGGAGCTTGTGTTGGCATCAAAACACTCTCCAAAAAACCCTCACTGCAGCACTTAGGCTAGGAGAAGCAGCCCCAAGGGCAGAATAAGCAGTGCGTTGCTCTGTGGTGCCATTCCTAACCTCCGTGTATCAGTGGGTCCACACCTTCTTGGCGTGGCAAAGCTCCTCATGGTTCCGGCCGATATAAACTTTTGCGGAAATTGATGCCATCCAGATGACGCGACCCGGTGGACAATTCTGTGCAACGGGGTGCGCTGGCCTGCGCGCGGGCCCGGTTGGAAGAATAGAAATAGGCTGATCCTAGTACAGCGGTCGATGGAGAACACGGAGCGCCTGGTGTCGTTCCAGGGGGAGCGAGGGGCTTATTCCGAGGACGCCTGTCTGACCTACTTCGGGGCAGGTGTCGAGACCAGGCCCTACCCTGACTTCCACTCTGTGTTCGCCGCCGTCGAGAAGGACGAGGTCTCCCACGCCGTGGTCCCGGTGGAGAACTCTATCGAGGGGAGCGTGACGCAGGTCAACGACCTGCTCCTGGACCAAGACCTCGGCATCGTCGGCGAGGTCATCGTCCCCGTCAAGCACTGTCTTATGGCCGTGGACGGGGCCACCATGTCCTCGATCAAGGAGGTGCTGAGCCATCCCCAGGCCCTGGGCCAATGCAGGAAGTTCCTCCAGAATCATCCTGAGTGGAGGACCATCGCGTCCTACGACACCGCGGGAAGCGCGAAGATGGTGGCGGAGTCGAAGAGGACGGACACGGCGGCCATCGCCAGCAAGAGGGCGGCGGGGGTGTACGGGCTGAGGATACTGAAGGAGGACATACAGAGCGAGGACGCGAACTTCACGAGGTTCTTCGTCCTCGAGAAGAACCCCGGCCCGGTCGAGGACGCGGACAAGACCTCGATAGTGTTCGCGACGAAGAACGCGCCCGGGGCGCTCCACAAATGCCTGGGGGAGTTCGCCTCGAGGGGCGTGAACCTGTCTAAGCTCGAGTCGAGGCCGAGGAGGAACAAACCCTGGGTCTACGTGTTCTACGCCGATATCGACCGTGGCATGGACGATCCTGACTGCCACGCGGCCGTCGGAGCCCTGCTGAAGACCGGCGCGTTCGTGAAGGTCCTGGGCTCGTACAAGAAGGCCTGAGAGCCCCGGCGCGGACGGGGATTGGAAAACGAGAACGGGTTTTGAGAAAGGGTTTGGACTTCAAGGGACAGGACTCTGTCCTGGCATCACTTGCTTATGCCCCACGTGCGTCCGTAGAAGTTCGAGAACGCCTCGGCGAAAGAGTACCAGCTGGTCTCCGTGGCGAACGGGACCTCGTCGTAGTCCTCCTTCATGAAGTGCATGCCGTCGTTCGTGGACGGTATGTATATCGCCAAGCCGTACGAGCCCTCGCTGTTGGGCCCGTTCAGCGATATGAACACGCCGTGCTCGACTGCCTGGGCCACCAACTCCGCCGCGTCCTTGATTCCGCTGTCATCAATCAGTTTATCGTTGATGAGGTTCAGCGCGAAGCCCTTCAGGTCGACGTTGTACGGGTAGTAGTACTTCTCAGCGGTGTACACGTCCATCTGGTAGTACTGCATGTACTGGCGCAGGCTCTCAAGAAGCTCTGTCCCGAGAGCGTCCACCGCAGTCTTCACCTCGTCCATGTACTGCATGTCGAAGGCGCTGATGGTCCAGGTCATGTACCCGCCCATCCCGCTGTAGTAAGCGGCGTAGTCCTCGGCCACGACCGTGCAGAAGGCCTTGGCGTCCATGTCCGCCCCGTCGACCAGGTGCCGGGCTATGGTCTCGTACGGGAAGCCGTATCCCGGGACCGTCTCCTCGCTGAAGATGACATAGTCGGCGTAGTCCCTCACCTGGTAGGCGACCTCGGGCATGGCCATGAGGCACTGGTCGAAGCCCACCACGTCGATGATCTCGCCGGTGTCCTCGTATGCCCCCTCGAGGGCGTCCCTCAGCTCCACCATCGAGATGTACGCGCTGGTTCCGGTCTCCTCGGATGTCGTGTCATCCCAGCACAGGCCGCGCCATCCGCCGCCGTGGTCCCAGAGTATGAGGGCGTAGTTCTCGGCTGGATAGTCGTCGCAGCTTATCTCGATGAACTCCTCCAGCACCGCGGGGTCGGCCATGTCGACCTCCTTCGGGTATCCGTAGTCGGCGCCCACGGGCGTGGAGCCCCCGTACTCGACGTACAGCAGGTCCGCCTCTCCGCTATATGTGTCCATCAGCACGACGAAGTTGACGTCGGGACTGGACCCGACCGCCTCCATCCACTCCAGGTTCATCACGCCGAACGTCTCAAGGTTGTTGTCGGCGTCCAGATACACCATGAAGGTCCACTGTGCGCCGTCGTCCCCGGCAGATGTCGATACGGGTGCCATCATGAGCACCATCATTCCGACAGCGGCCATCGCTCCAAATTTGAATGATCTCCTCAGCTTCTCACTCCCCCTCGACCGGGCCGAGCGGCGCGCGTGTCTTCGCGTAGCCCTATGTGCTCAGCCCTTACCGAAGACAATCACGTTATGCTATTAATTCCTTGCCCATGGAAAATGCGTACTGACTCCCCTTGGAATGTCATTGTAAGGGGGGCGCCCCGGATGACACCTTGAACCGCTTCCTGAGCTGCTCGATGCCCTCCTCGCCGATGACGACCTTCCTGTCGCGTTCGAGCAGGGCCAACTCCTTCAGGTCGTACGCCTTCGGGTTGATGGCGATGAGCAGCCTCGCCTTCGTGATCCACGTGGTCTCGTTCAAGGAGTCGAGGTGCCTCAGCACCTTCCTGAAGTCGTTGAACGTGATGAGATACTCGACCCCTTCCAGGAGCACTATGCTGTTCGGGTTGCTCTCCATGAACCTGATGACCGTGTCCGTCAGGACCGCGAGGCTCGTGGGGGCGACCCGGCGTTCCCCCGGCGTCTCGGTCAGCCATATGATGGGCGTGACCTGGAGCCTGTGTCTCTCCCTTATGTTCTCGGGGTACTCCCTCGTGACCATCAAACCCCTCGGTATGAGGTACTCGAGTGTCGCCGACGCGGACTCGCTCGACGAGGGGACGTTCGCGTCCGGCCTCAGGGGGAGCGATATCAGCTCGGAGAAGAGCCTCGCCGCGCTCTCGGACTTCTCGTCCTCGATGATGTACGGCCCCCTTGGTATGTCGTACGCCCGGAACCCGGACTGTTTCGCGCTCTCGACCTCGGGGTCCACTATGAGCGCGGTGAACCTCGTGTCCGTGACCGTCCCGAGGATCGCCGCGAAGAGCCCCACCAGGATCCACATGTAGGGGTTCGGGCCCTCGTACTCGACGACGAACCCGAGCACGATATCGAACAAGAGCGCGACGATCGGGATGCACATCCAGGCG
>JBFXGF010000178.1:0-3428 GCA_050178275.1 Thermoplasmata archaeon
CTCCTGCCTCCTCATCATGTCTAGAAAGTGACTGCTCCTCATGCGGATCCCGCTCCTGATAGGAAGGCGTTCTCGGTCGGCATCAGTTGTAGAGGTTGAACTTGTTGTCGGTTCCAGAGAAGGGCGTGAACTCCAGCTCCTCCTCCTCGAGGTCGTCCTCCATGACGACGTTCACCAGCACGTTGACGATCTCGCGCAGTTCCCTCAGGTCCTCCCTGAGCCTCGCTATCTCAGTGATGAGCTCTTTCTCGTCCTGGGTCAATTGCTGCCTCCCCTTCCTGACGGCTCAATCTGTCTGTGCGGATTTAGGCCTTTGCCTTCGTCGGGTCGTAGTCCCTGTAGTCGTCGGCCAGCTTCCGCGTTTCCTTCTGCTCGCAGCGGTTGCACCAGAGGTCCCTGCCCTTCCTCTCGAGGGGTGACCTGCAGTTCGTGCAGAGCGCCTTGATGACCCCGAAATGCGGCCCCGTCGTCGACAGTTGCACGGACGGGTCCGCCTGTATCACCTGCGCGCGGATGAGGTCGCCAGCCCTGAGCAGGTCCCCCGCGTCCTCGACGTACGAGGACGCGATCTTGGACACGTGGACCGATGCGAGCGTCTCGCTCGAGACGGGTCTCGACCTGCCCTCCTGGGCCACGACGGAACATATCGCCATGGCGGGCCGGGTGTCCGTCACCTCCGCGATGACGGTGTCCCCTTCCATGAGGACGACCGGCGGGTTGTCCAGTATGACTCTTGCGGTCTTCTCCCTAGCGTCGAGGTCGAGCTCTCCGACGGCACTCGCGTATATCTTGCCCTCGGACTCGTATGTGCCCTCTCCCGACATGTACTCCTCTGCGATGGCCACCTCGTCTCCAGGCAGCACCCTTCGGCCGGTTCTTGCCAGACCAATCACCTATCTTTCAAGCCTTAACAGAACGACTGAGATCGTCTCGTTAGCCTTTCTGTGGAACTCGAACGCATATGGAATCTCGAATTTATACCTTTTTATAGGCTCCGACCGCCCCCCGAGGGCCCCGACCATGCTCCCGACGAACTCCTGGCTGCCGTCATTGTGCAGGGAATAGGCGACCGGGGCGAGAAACAGCGCCTTCTCGACGAAGGCCCGGTCTGCGTGCCTCGTCTGCGCCCCGAACGGGGGGTTCATGAGGACGGTGTCGAAAGCCCCCGCCATGGAGGACACGTCCCCCTCGGACAGCTCCACCTCCACGCCAAGCATGTCCGCGTTCTCCCTGGCGACCTTGACCGCCCCGGGGTCCACGTCTATCCCCGCTGAGCGTCCCGCTCCCATCAGCTTCGCCCCTATGCAGAATATGCCGTTGCCGCACCCGAGGTCCGCGACGCTCCTGCCGTGGATGTCGCCCGCCGAGAACGCCTCCCAGAGCACGTCCGAAGCCACTGTCGCGGGGGTCTGGTACTGCTCCAGCCTCGCGGACCTCTCCTCGAGCGGCCTGAGCTTCTGAAGGGCTATCTCCAGCCTCTTCCTCCTCATCTGGGTCTGCGGCAACTCGGTCACGGCACCCTGGTCCCTACCTGGCCTCGTCTATCATCTTCCAGCGCCTGAGCTTGTTGACCTCGGACACGTCCCTGCCGTGTATGTCCCTCTCCACGTCTGAGAGGTACTCTATCGCCATCAGGAGGTTGTCCTTGGTCGGCTTCGCGATGACCACCTTCGCCCGGGCGAACTCGCGGTCGACGAGCTCCATCGCCCTGGCGGTGTCCCCGTACTGCTCGCAGAAGTCGGTCACGATCTCGTCCACGGCCTGAGCGAGCGAGCCGCCTTCGAACAGGGGCTTCTTCTCGACGAAGTCCCCGGATATCATCATCTCGCCGATCGCGCGGAACATCTCCTCGACGTTCTCACCCGTCTTGGCGCTGCACATGAACACTGGCATCTCTATCTTCTTGGCGACCTCGGCCAGGTCTTTCGCGGCCTTGCAGTCCTCGCCCGCCAGGTCCACCTTGTTCCCCACGAGCACGATCGGCAGGGTGCCGAGTATGTCGACGACCTCCGACAACCAGAACTCCTCGGTCGTCTTGACGGTCTCGGGCCTGGTTAGGTCGGAGACGAGCGCGACCCCGTGGGCGCCGCTCATGCCCTGGGCCCTCATCTTCCTGTAATCCTTCTGGCCGAGGATGTCCCAGACCATCAGGGTCAGGTAGACCGTCTTGTCGGGCTCCTTGTATTCGACGTCCCTCTTGCTCACCTTCGTGCCTATGCTCGCCACGTACTTGTCGTCGAAGACATCGATGACGAACCTTCGTATGAGGGATGTCTTTCCCACCCCAGCGTCCCCGATGAGGGCTATCTTCTTGATGTACCTCTTGGATTGGATTATGCTCAGATGACCACCAGCTGACGGGGGCGGCCCTTATCCGTGGGCGCCGCCGTTGGATCCGCTTGGAAGCGATGATTTCAGCCATACATAATATTTACGACAGGGAGATAAAAGAACGTCAGCGCCCGCCTAGACGCCGCGGGGCGGTCCCAGGACGCCGCGATGGCAAAGCCTATAATCGGCGACCAACATCACCCGGGCGTGTCTGTCGAAGACGCATCGACCAGGGCCCAGGTCCCCTCCAAGAAGGCCCTGGAGAACTACGCCAGCGCCTATCTCGGCGCTTACATGAACACGATCGAGCGCGAGAAGCCCGAGCACGTGCCGCAGCTCGCCAGGAACGCCCCGTACGAGGTCGAGGTCTGCCTGATGCCCAACCAGTCGTTCGTCATGTTGTTCGAGCGGTCAGGGGCGCAGAAGATATCGGTCCACGAGAAGGAATGGAGCCACGTCGAGAACGCCGTCATGGCTGGGGTCTCACACCTGGTCACCGTCTACGCGCACGAGGGTCCCACGGTCGCGGACGCCATCGCCAAGGGCAAGAAGGACGCGGTCAGGGACATCCGGTCGCTGGAGGATTCCGGGGTATCGAAGGCCGCGGTTCAGCTGGAGCAGATCCTGGCGGAGCTCGCGAGCATGGGCAAGGGCAACAAGGAGGTCCTCAAGGCGGCCGAGGCCCAGCTCAAGAGGCTGGAGCCGGTCAGGGACGCGATCAGGGACGCGGGCCCCGAGGTGGACATGCTCGCGATGATAGACGCGCTGAGGAACTATCCCTCGGCTCGCGCCGAACCCGACTCTGGCGACAGGGAGGCGAAGCTGCTCGAGGACATGTGCCAGGAGCTCGGGGACCTGTCGGACCTCATACGCAGGATAGAGTCCCAGGACCAGAGGCTCGAGGTGCTGGAGCAGGTCCTGTCGAAGGGCCTCTCCGAGTTCAGCAAGAGCCTGGACGACAAGCTGGGGAAAGGCCTCGCCATGGTGCTGTCCTCCTCGGACAGGAAGATAGACAAGGCCATATCCGGGCTCGAGGCCCAGATCGCGATGCTCAATGGCGACGACGTGCCGAGCGGGCTCGACGACAGGCTCCGGAG
>JBFXGF010000179.1:0-3373 GCA_050178275.1 Thermoplasmata archaeon
ATCCTCCATCCTCACGGAGGTCGACGTGCACAGGGCTGTCGCGGTCGCGCTCCTCATCGAGGAGGCTCGGCTCTTCAGGGACTTGGACGAGTCGTTCTCCGCCGAGGTGGTGGCGGCCTGTGGCGGGTCCTCCCTGGGGCTCGCCGCGATGGAGTGTCCCTGGGGCCGGTACCTGGACCCGGCCGAGCTGTTCCTATGGTTCCTGGGCAAGACGGGGCCGGACATAGACCCGAGGCTGCTCGTGGCCCAGGCGGCGGCGGGTATGGCCGACCAGCTGGTCGTTAGGATGATGGACTACACGGGTTGGCTCGGCCTGCTCGGCCTCGCGGACGACGCGCTGGACTTCTTCGATGGGTGTGTCGACTCGCTCATCGAGCGACTGACCGGCGAGGACAGCGCCCATCAGACGGTCACGGGCTGGATAGAGAGGACGATAGAACTCACGAACTCGCTTCCTGAGGTGCACACGGCCCTGTTCACCATGGAGCCCGACTTCCTGGTCTTCGTGCCTGAGCGGACCTATTTCGTCGAGAACGCGGCCGGGGAGCTGTTCCCCGTCTGGGTCGGCGGAGCGGCCGCGCCCGTGGACTTGCCGTCGCACGACATTCTCTCATCCGCCGGCTGGGCGGACTTCTACCCCGATTTCAAGGAGCACCAGGGCTCGCTCACGGACCTCGTGTACGACAGCGTGAAGCGGCTAGCGTTCGACCTGGCCTCGACATGCGCGATGGACCTCTCGGGGATGGCCTTCGACCCCGCGGACGGCGAGGACCTGTTCACGGCCATGTCCGAGCGGGCGGGCGAGGTCGAGCTGGTGTTCTCCGCCGAGGCGTTGACCGAGGCCTGCGGCGACCTGCCGATGTTCAGCGCGCAGCACGACCTCGCCCAGGAGCTCTCGGCCTTCGTCTCGGGCCACCTCGACCAGCTGACGCCGTGGTCCCTCGTCGATGTCATGTATGACGACATAGCCGCCGAGGTCCTGTCCTCGGCGACCCACTCCTACATACCGGACCTCGCGGTCCCCGTGTGGCAGCAGCTGGAGGCGATCGTCAGGAGCGACGTGGAGCACGACGCCGAGTGGGGGGTCGGTGCGTCCTCGCTCCAGGCGTTCGAGGTCCGCTGCGCGCAAGCCCTGGAGGGGCTGGCGACGGCCATGGGCTTCGGGGTGGCTAGACTGGACGACGGTTTCGCCGGGCCGCTCGTTGACTCCGTGGCCGCCGCGCTGGTCACGGGCTCGGCCCTGTTCCCGGGACTCCCCAGGGTCGTCGAGGACTCGCTGGGGGCCTTCGCGAGGGCCGCGCTCGCCCAACAGCGCCTATCATCTTTCAAGCAGTCCGCGTACGTGGACCTCGGGGGAACGTACGAGTTCTGGGACGGCGACCTAGCGGCCGCGGAGGACGCGGGCGCGGTCATGAACACGACGCTCTCGGTCGAGCTCCCCGACGGACTGCCACGCCTGACAACCGTGCCATACGACTCCGAGCTCGGGCTCTCGTCGCTTGGCGGGATGTTCCCAGTCGACGAGCTCCTGGTGCAGGTGAAGCGTCCCTGGGACCACGACCGGTCGGACGAGGGGTATCCGAACACCCACCTGACGTCCCTGACGGATGCGTCCGCGACCCCGTACTCGACACAATGGGTCGTGTCAGTGGAAGGGTTGGTGCGGGTGAGGGCGGTCGCCTCGGACGCCAGCTTCGTGTCCTCGCTCGAGCAGGAGCCAGCGGTCGAGTCGCTGGTCTCGATATCGATATCCGTGCCCGTCGTGGTGCAGTCCGCGTGGCCTCTCGAGGGTGTCGAGTACAACCCGACCGCCACCGCCCTTTCGGACACGCTGGAGGCCGCGACGAGGTTCTGCGACTACCTCTGGGACAAGCTCGAGCCCGCCCTGGGCTGGGTCAAGGACGGCCTGGAGGCCATCCATCACTTCGTGCAGGACGCCTTCCAGACCCTGGCCCGGTTCACCGTCAAGGTCGTCGAGGTCATCGCCAGGTGCGTCCAGGCGATGGTAGAGACGCTGCAGACGTACATACAGAAGTTCGCGGACTCGGCGCTGGCCAAGGCCGTGAGCGTGTTCGTGGACATCGTGGGGAACGTCGAGTTCAGGGTGTCCATGCACGGCCTCACGCTGATCGTCCAGACCAACCTCCCGGACCTCCTGTTCAAGAAGTCCCAGGACCTGGTCCGCGTCATCGTGTGCACGGACAGGCTGGGCCCGGGCATAGCGTTCGGGCTCAGGATCGCCAGGCTCACGGACGGGAGATACGATGTCGTCGTTAACGGCACGCTCACGTTCGAGTCTGGCTCGGTCGAGGTCCGGGTGGACCCGCTTATGATCATCATGCGCAAGCTGGTGGAGGTCCACTGCAGGACGGAGACATGGGCCCTGGACATGTCAATGCCCGAGGCGGAGCCGTACGAGTCCGCCCAGGTGTCCACCGCCGACCTGCCCGGGGTCGGGGCGCTCCTGTCGAACATACCGATACCCGTCCTGGGCCTCAAGGCGTCCGTCGAGGCCGGCCTCCGGCTCAAGTACTCGCCCCCGTTCCCCACGGACGTCGTCGTGAACGAGTTCGAGGCGAACCCGGAGGGGGAGGACTCCGGCAGGGAGTGGGTCGAGCTGTACAACCCCTTGGACGAGCCGCGGTGCGTCGACGGCTGGGCCGTCATGACCGCGCACGGGGAGGTCGCCGAGCTTCAGCTGTCGGGGACGGTCCCCGCTCACGGGCTGGCGGTCTTCACATTCCCCCAGACCTCCATAGACAACGGCTACCCGGGGGACCCGTTCAACGACGGCGACTCGCTGGTGCTGGTGGACGCATCCGGGAGGACCGTGGACGTCACCCCGACCCTGAGCGACAGCGTGAACGACGGTAAGACCCACCAGCGGACATGGGACGGAGGCCCGCGCTGGGCGCTGAAGGCCGGCTCGCGGGGGCTCTCGAACGGCGCGCCGCTCATGATGGCCACATCGGACTTCATCGCGCAGGCGCTCTTCACCGCGTTCAAGGAGGCGTTCGACGAGACGAACCTGTCGGAGGTGGGCGCCTCCCTGGGGTTCGTCGTCCTGCTCGCCAAGAGGGTGCTGCACCACTTCATCGAGAACCTGTTGTCCATCGTGAAGGAGGTCATACACGAGGTGATCCTGTTCGTCAAGGTCGTGTTCGGGGACGCCGCGGGGGTCTCCGGCGTCGGCATCCGCGCGTCGTTCGTGGTGACCGGGGACGCCCTCGTCGAGCTTCTCAGATGGCTCATACACTCGGTCGCCACATTCATCGTGAACATAGGAAGGGCGGGCAACCCGATGGCGTACCCCGCGTTCCCCCAGGCGTTCTTCGCCGGTCGCTATGTTCGGTTCGACCTCCTCTCGGAGATT
>JBFXGF010000180.1:0-3354 GCA_050178275.1 Thermoplasmata archaeon
TCTCTATGTTCGGTTCGACCTCCTATCGGAGATAGGCACCCCTAGGATGGTCTCCGCGATGGGTGTCACGGACGACCTCGTCGACAGGCTCACATGCGTCGCGACCATCGGCCCGAACATGCCGTGCCTGGGCAAGCTCGCGGGCAGGGATTGGGGGCAATGGCGCGTGGATTTCGGTGTGTACCTCGAGGGCGTCCCCAGGGAGTTCGTGTCCGGTTTCCTCGTCAAGGACGTGGGCGATACCGTGGACCTGTGGCTCGTCAAGGGCGCCGCGTATGGCCTGTGAGGAGCCCCCTCGAAACAACTAAATGCCGCCGGTGTATCTGAGGAACGGTCCGCGATGTCAGTCACGCTGCAGTCGATACTCGACGCCCTTATCGAGGACATATGGTTCGAGATGACTTTCCTGCTCGTCGTCTCCCTATTCGCGGCGTTCCTGTTCGCGAGGTTCGGGCAGCCGAAGGTGATCGGGTACATCGTCATCGGCGTGGTCATAGGGCCTAGCGTCCTGGGCATAATCTCCGAGGGCACGGACGGTGGATCGGCCCTCCCCGAGTCGATCAGGATGCTCGCCGAGATGGGGGCGATACTCCTGCTCTTCATGATTGGCCTCGAGTGCGACCTCAAGGAGATCTACACCAAGAAATCGATATCCATCGCGCTCGGCGGCGTCATCGTCCCCTGGTTCCTGGGGTACGGCGTCGCGCACCTGTTCGGGTACGGCCCGGACGCCATATTCATCGGCGCGACGCTCGTGGCGACCAGCGTCGCGGTCACCGCGAGCGTGCTCTCCGAGCTGGGCCTGATCGGCACCCCGGTGGCGTACGCCGTCGTCGGCGCGGCCGTGGTGGACGATATCCTGGGCATGGTCGTCCTCGGGATATCCAAGGGGGTCTCCGAGGGGAACCTGGACGCCATGGGCCTGGTCCTGCTCGTCGTGGGGGCGGTGCTCTTCGTGGTCTTGGGGGCGTACGTCGGCTCGAGGTTCCTGGCGAAACTGGTGTTCAACGTCCAGATATCAGGCTACAGGCGCAAGATGCCCATGAGCGGGTTCATCCTCGCGCTGGCCATCGCGTTCCTGTACGCGTTCGTCGCGGAGGCGATACAGATATCCGCTATCGTGGGGGCGTTCGTCGCCGGGACGGCGTTCTCCGGGTCCGCCCTGAGGGACGGGTTCAGGAAGGGGACGCAGTACCTGGAGGCGGTGTTCGTGCCCCTGTTCTTCGTGTCGCTGGGCACGGCCGTGAACGTGCTGAACATCTGGGAGTCGATAGTGTTCGGCCTCGTCCTCACGGCGGTCGCGCTCGCGTCCAAGGTCGTCGGCTGCTCCATACCGGCCAGGTACTCGGGCATGTCGAAGTGGGACTCCATCTCGGTCGGCGTGGGCATGATGCCCAGGCTCGAGATAGCGTTCATAATCGCGTACTACGGGTTGTCGACCGGGATAATCGGCGACGACGTGTACTCGGTCGTGGTGTTCATGGGCCTCGTGACCGCGCTGGTCGCCCCACCGATACTGAAGATGACCCTGAGGCGGGGCGGGCACAAACCGTTCGGGATATGAGGCCCGGCGGGATCAGTACTGGGCCATCGCCATCTCGCGCGGGTGGTCCCTTCCGTGGAGCCCGTGGAACCCCTCGTCGGTCCTCGGGCCCTGCTTCCCGAGGGCCAGCAGGAACGCACGTCCGAAAGCAATCGCGGTGTCCACGTGGCCCGCCTCCAACTCCTGAAGGAAGGCCTTCCCGACCAGAAGCGCGAAACGCGTGTCCTTCGTCATCATGTGGTTCGGTCCTCGCTCTGAGGTCAATAGTCTAGCCCTAGGGGTATAAAACAGGGACACGCCGCAATCAGAGGTGATTCTCAGTCGCCGAAAGGACCGTCCGCGGGAGCCGCCCCCCAGGGGACTGCTGGCTCAGCCTATGACCTCGGTTCCCTTCATATACGGCCTGAGCGCCTCCGGGACCGTCACCGTGCCGTCCTTGTTCTGGTAGTTCTCGAGCACTGAGGCCATCGTCCTGGGGAGCGCGATGCCCGAGCCGTTCAGGGTGTGCACGAACTCGCTCTTGAGGTGCGGCTCGCGCCTGAACTTGATCATGGCCCTCCGAGCCTGGAAATCCTTGAAGTCGCTGCAGGAAGAGACCTCGAGCCACTGGTCCATGCCCGGGGCGTACGCCTCGATGTCGTAGGTCTTCGACGAGTGGAACCCGACGCTGCCCGTGCAGAGCAGCCGAATCCTGTAAGGCAGCTTCAGGGCCTGAGTCACGGCCTCCGCGTCAGCGAGGAGCGTCTCCAGCTCCTGCGGGGAGGTCTCGGGCAGGACGAACTTGACGAGCTCGACCTTGTTGAACTGGTGCACCCGGGCTATCCCCTTGGTCTCGATGTGCTTCCCCGCCTCGCGCCTGAACGAGGGCAGGTACGCCGTGTGGTACACGGGCAGCTGCTTCCTGTCGAATATCTCGTCCGCGTACAGGTTGGTCACGGGCACCTCGGCGGTGGGGTTGAGCCACAGGTCGTCCCTCTCGACCCAGTACATGTCGTCCTGCATCTTCGGGAGCTGGCCCGTGCCGACGCAGCTCTTGCGGTTGATGATGGCCGGCGGGAACACCTCCCTGTATCCCTGGTCGTGGTGCAGGTCCAGCATGAAGTTTATGAGCGCCCTCTCGAGCCTCGCGCCATCCCCCTTCAGGACGTAGAACCCGGTCCCGGTGACCTTGACTCCGCGGTCGAAGTCGAGTATGTCGAGTCTCTCGCCGATCTCCCAGTGCGGGAGCGGCTTGAAGTCGAACTCGCGCTTCGCCCCCCATGTGCGGAGGAACACGTCCCCCTCGTCCAGCGCCCCCAGGGGGACGCTCTGGTCCGGTATGTTCGGGATGTTCAGGAGGAGTTCGTCCCTGGTCGCTTCGATCCTCTTGACCTCGGCCTCGATCGTCTTGATCCTGTCCGAGATGGCCTTCATCTCGGCGATCTTGGCCTGCTTCTCGTCCTTGGGCAGCTTCGGCACCTGCTCGGAGACCTCGTTCCTATGGCGCCTTAGGGAGTTGCCCTCCTCCGTGAGCGTCCGCCACCGGCCGTCGAGCTCGACGAACTGGTCGAGGACGGATTCGTCTTGGCCCCTGTTCTTGAGCGATTGCCTGACGACCGCCTCGTTCTCCCGGATGAACCTCGCGTCCAACATGCCTGGCCACCTTAGGTGGGCTCTCAACGTTCATGTCGAGATATAAATCCTGAGCAGGGTCCGGTCAATCCTGGGCCAGCACGGCGGTCCGCCCCCGCACCACGATCAACACCGCGGAGGCCTTCGCGGCCAGGCGCTCGGCCGCCTCGTGCCTGTCCTCTTCCAACGAGGGCAGTAGG
>JBFXGF010000181.1:0-3350 GCA_050178275.1 Thermoplasmata archaeon
GATTCGCCGCTCGGCTGGTGGATGGCCCCGACCCACACCTTGCGGTCGATCAGGGCATTCACCGCCTATATGCCTCTCCCGGGGGCGCGTCCTCGAAGACCACCCTTCGTATGGCCCTCGTCATGCCAGCGATGTCGTCGTGCTGGAAGACGTTCCTGCCGATCGAGACACCCTTCGCGCCGGCCTTCATGGCGTCGCTCACCATCGTGAGCAACTCCGAGTCAGACCCCATCTTAGGGCCTCCCGCTATGACGACCGGTATGGGCGTCCCCCGGACGACCTCCCTGAAAGTGTCAACAGATCCCGTGTAGCTGGTCTTCACCACATCGGCCCCGAGCTCGGCCGACAGCCTCGCGCAGTGCTTGACAGCGTCGACGTCGAACGCGCTCTTCACGTTCTTGCCCCGCGGGTAGCACATGGCCAGGAGCGGCATGCCCAGCTCCCTGCACCTGTCCGCCACGGAGCCGAAGTCGGCCACCATCCTGTCCTCGTTGTCCCCGCCGAGGTTGCAGTGTATGGACACCGCGTCCGCGCCGAGGGCGGCAGCGTCGTCCGCCCTGGCTACGAGGACCTTCAGGTTCGGGTCCGGCGCCATCGACGTGCTGGCCGATATGTGGACGATGAGCCCGAGCTTCGACCCCACGGACGGCCCCGCGAATGGGACCAGGCCCTTGTGAATCACAATCGCCGAGGCTCCCCCTTCGGCGAGCTTGTCCACGGTGCTCCGCATGTCCTCTATGCCCTTGACTGGACCGATGGATACCCCGTGGTCCATGGGCACAATGACGGTCTTGCCGGCCTCCTGGTCGAAGATCCGCCTCATCCGAATCGCCTTGCCCGTCATCAAATCACCAAGGTACTTCCGTGCTACACTGTGTCAATGCCCTCTCGATTGTGCTGGACGTATAAGTCCCTTGCTCTCAGAAGGCAGTGCGAAGGCGTACATCAGGTAGCAATATTAATCTATTACTGTACACATGTAGTCATCGATTTCCATGTGGGACAAGATTGCCAACTACTTCGAGAAGTACCCGTCCCAGGCGAAGGTCGCCAGGTACCTGTTGAGGTACGGGCTCCGGATCGACAAGGACCATGTCTTCTGCGGGGACGTGAGGATCGCGGACTCCTCGCTCGCCAGGGCCGCCGGCGTGGATAGGCGGGTCGTCAAGTCGACCCTGGACACGATCAAGAGGGACCCGACGCTCCTGAGGTTCTTCTCCCAGCTCTGGCCCACGAACCACCTGAAGAACGCCGCGTCCGCCATGGGATGGAGCGCGATCGAGATCGTGTCCACGGACGCGCACGAGCCCGGCATCATATCGTCCGTGGCCGAGATACTGTCGAAGTCACACATAAGCATCAGGCAGGCCATAGTCGATGACCCGATGACCTCCGAGGAGCCGAAGCTGTTCATCGTCACGGAGAACCAGGTGCCGGCCGACCTGATACCGTTGATCCGCCAAGCCAAGGGCGTCAAGGGCGTCACGATCTACTGAGCCCGAGCGGGGCCGCGGAGGTCAGATGCGTTCGCCGGGGGAGCACACGAAGGCCTATCTCGCGATAGGCGTGGCCATGGTGTCCATCTCGTTCGCATCCATATTCATCAAGTGGAGCGAGAGCGCGCCGTTCGTGATCGCCTCCTACCGCCTGGGGGTGACATGCCTCATCCTCCTCCCGTTCCTGCTGTACTTCGGCGGCTTCAGGGCCATTCTGTCCTTCCGCAGGGACGAGTGGCTGCTCATAATCCTCAGCGGCGTGGCGCTGTCCTTCCATTTCGGGCTCTGGATAACGTCCCTCGGCCTCACGCTCGTCTCCACGTCGGTGATACTGGTGACCTCGCACCCGATATTCGTCGCCGGGGTGTCGCACTTCCTGTTGAAGGAGCGCGTGAGGAAGGTCGCGGCCGTCGGCATCGCGGTCGCGTTCGCGGGCGTCTGCATCATCTCGCTGAACGATTACAGGGTCGGAGGGGACTCGCTCATGGGCGACCTTCTGGCGTTCCTGGGCGGCCTCTGCGCGGGCATCTACTTCCTCTCCGGCAGGGTGGCCCGGCGGACCGTGCCCCTCACGCCGTACGTGTTCTCCGTGTACGGCATATCCGCCCTGGTGCTGCTCGCGTCCGCCATCGTCGCAGGCGACGAGGTCCTGGTGACGGACGGTGGCGAGCTCACCCTCTTCCTGCTCATGGCCGTCGTCCCCACGATATTCGGCCACACCATGTTCAACTACGCCCTCAAGAAGGTCCCGGCCCACATAGTCTCCACGAGCGTGCTCGGGGAGCCGGTCGGCGCGTCCATACTGGCGTATCTGCTGCTGCCGGGCGAGGTGCCCAGCGCCTGGATCGTCCTCGGCGGGGCGCTCGTCGTGGCCGGGCTCTACGTGGTCTTGACCAGGGGCATGCCCGGGAACGGGTCAGGGAAGGACTCCCATGGACCCCGCGACCTGTCGGCCTCCGGCACGCCTTGACGAACGTGTTGGGCGAGAGCACCCGTACCTTTCATCCGATAGAAATAATAGGTATCGCGTCAACACTGTTATCATGGTCCAGAACTTGGACGATGTCGACCGCAAGATACTGAGGGAGCTCCAGATGGATGGCCGGGCGTCGTTCCGAGACATCTCCTCCCGCATAGGTGTGAGCACTCCCACTGTCAGCGCCAGGGTGAAGGCCATGACCGACGTGGGCCTGATAAGAGGGTATTCCACGGTCCTCGACGCCGACATGCTGGGCCAGGCGTCCGTTGTCGTGGCCGTCGAGGCAAAACCATCCGACGTCGAGAAGGTCTACTCGAAGCTGGTCGGGGATGACATGGTCCGTCAGCTCTACGTCCTCTCCGACTCGAGGATAATGATGATGGTCTCTTACTACAACCAGGTGAAGTACAAGGAGTTCATCGAGTCCCTGTCCAAGATACCGGAGATAACGAATGTCACGACCTCGATGGTGATCAAGACGCCCAAGGAGGCCCAGAGGGCCGCGCTGACGGACGAGGCTGGCTTGCTCATAAGGTGCTACTACTGTGGCCACCTGATACGAGACGAGGGCGTCAGGCTGAGGATTGATGACAAGTACCACTACATGTGTTGCGACGTGTGCGCGAAGCTGTACAAGGAGAAGTACGACAAGCTGAAGAAGTCAGCCTGAGCGCGCAGTGTGACCATTGGGGGCTCGGCCCGGGGCCGGAGCGCGGAAGTACCGCTTTCACTCCAAGTACTTCTCTGGGTTCTTATCGAAGGCCGCCTTGCATCCCGGCGCGCAGAAGTAGTACTCCTTCCCCTCGTGAACCGACATCCACTTCGCGGTAGCCGGGTCGACTTCCATCTTGCAGATCGGGTCTATCGCCATCTCA
>JBFXGF010000182.1:0-3339 GCA_050178275.1 Thermoplasmata archaeon
CCGCCCCGACGGCGAACAATATCTCTGTCGGCGAGGGCGCTATCGACACGATCCTCTCCGGAACAGCCTCCAGGGTGACTGTCCGCCCGTAGTCGTCGACGACGGTGAACCCCTCGCCTGTATCCGCGACCATTGCCCCGACGACATACCCGGCTGTGAACGCCCCTACGGCCACCAGGGCACCGACCATGATTGTCCAGACCATCCTCGTTGTCTTGCTCATACCTCTCGATGACATACGCCTGCGCCTCCTCTTTAAAGCACACTTGAAATAATGAAAGTGTATTTTATACTTGCGCTCCGTGGCGCGGCCCGTCCGAGCGGAAACGCTGGAAAATCGAGGGACGAGGGGTTTGCGGCGCTGTTCGGGCTTCTAGGGCTACTTCCTCGTGGCTTCTACGAAGCTCTCCTCGAGGATGTCCATCGCCTGTTCCAGGATCTCCGGGGGCATGAGCATCGACGGGTGCAGCCTGATGACATTGTCGTACGTGCCACAGGTCAGGAGAAGCAGGCCCCTCTTCAGGGCGGCCGCCTTGACGGCCTTCGTCTCGTTCGTGGCCGGGGTCTTCGAGTCAGGGTCGCTGACCAGCTCCACGGCCATCATCGCGCCCATACCCCTGACGTCACCTATGACCGGGAAGCGCTTCTGCAACTCCAGGAGACGACGGGTCATGTACGCGTTCACCACGGGCACGTTCTTCATCGCCTTCTCGATGATCGGCCACTGGGCCAACGCGGCCGAGCACGCGACAGGGTTGCCTCCGAATGTCCCTCCGAGACCGCCCACCTGCGGGGCGTCCATGATCTCGGGCTTGCCGGTCGTGGCTGATACCGGGAACCCTCCGCCTATGCCCTTCCCGCTGACGAGCATGTCCGGCTCGACGCCGGGCCAGTGCTCGACGCACCACATCCTGCCCGTCCTGCCGGCCCCGGTCTGGATCTCGTCGTCGATGTACACGGCCCCGTGCTTCTTGCATATCTTCGTGACCTTGGCGTAGAACTCCTTCGGCGGCACGATGAAACCGCCCTCGCCGGCGATCGGCTCGCCTATGAGGCACGCGACCTTGCCCTGGAACTGCGGCTTCGACCAGGTCTCATCGATCTTGTCGGCGCAGGCGATCCCGCACGAGGGGTAGGTCATGTTCAACGGGCACCTGTAGCAGTAGGGGAACTCCACCTTGTAGGTCTCGGGGAGCGGCCCGAACCCGGCCTTGTACGGCATCTCCTTCGACGTGAGCGCCATGGCCATCATGGTCCGGCCATGGAACGCGTGGACGAAAGAGAAGGCGGCTGGCCTCTTCGTGTAGTGCCTCGAAATCTTCACCGAGTTCTCAACGGCCTCGGCCCCCGAGTTGTAGAGCACCGACTTGGACAGGCCCTTCCCAGGGGCGGTCTCCGCGAGCTTCTGGGCGAGCCGGAGATAGCTCTCGTACGGGGTCACCTGGAAGCACAGGTGCAGGAACTTGTCCGCCTGGGCTTTCACCGCGGCCACGACCTCCGGGGGCCTGTTGCCCACGTTGTTCACGCCGATCCCGCTGCCCATGTCGATGAACACGTTGCCATCCACGTCGTGCAGGAGGGACCCCTCGGCACTCTCGATGTACACCGGGGCGACGATGCCGACCCCCTTCGACAGGTACTGCTCCCTCATCTTCCCGAGCTCGACGGACTTCGGCCCAGGGACCTCGGTCACTATTGAAGCTTTTTGCGCTGCCATCGGAACACCTCGAAGTTCGTGCGACTAAATGTCGCTTCCGTTGCGGATGGTTGAAACAATAGATATTACTTTAGGATTCACTTCAAGAACCCGTGCTCGTGACGGCCCGCGGGTCCGAGGGGCGTCTCAACGGTCGGCCGGCGCCGCCTTTGTGGATTCCTTGACCACGGTCATGTCGACGCTGGACGAAGAGGCGGCCGACGCGGCTCTCTCGTCGGCCCTCTCCCTCATCCTGAGCGCGAGGAA
Organism: Thermoplasmata archaeon; assembly: GCA_050178275.1. Lineage (GTDB taxonomy): Archaea > Thermoplasmatota > Thermoplasmata > UBA10834 > UBA10834 > UBA9653. The sequence continues at coordinate 1,964 of JBFXGF010000182.1, forward strand.
GACGCCGGCGACCGTCAGGGGGGCGAGGCTGCTCTTGACGGCCACGAGGAGGAATGTGACGGTCGCCATCATCACCCGGTCGTTCACGCTCCTGGCCCATAGGCCTATCACGACGGCCGCGGCCGTGAGCGCGAAACCGGCCAGCGCGAAGTACGGGCTGTCGAACGCTATCTCGCTCAACAAGGTCCCTCCGGCGGATGTCCCGATGCGCGAGTCCGCGCTGGTGTGGAAGAAGACCGCGGCGTCGAGCACCGTGGAGATGCCGAAGGGCAGCATGACGAGGACCGCGACCGCCGCCGAGATGCCGGCCGCCACCAAGGTCTCTGACATCCTGCGCCAGTCCCTCTTTGACGCCGACGACTGGAGGAAGAACAGGAGCAGGATCAGGAAAGGTATGGCGGCGTAGATCTTCGTCAGCACGGCCAGGGCCATGATCACCAGGGACAGGGCCTCAGGGTGCCACTTGGCATTCTGGAGCGCGAACATCGAGCCGGTCATCAAGAACAGCGTCAGGGAGGCGTTGTCCATCGAGTAGAAGAGCGTCACGATCAGGGCAAGGGGTAGGAACGATAGCCAAGGCACGCGGACCATGCTCCTGAGCATGAGCATGGCGAGCCCGGCGAAGACCATGTTCGAGGCGACGAACCAATAGGGAGAGCCCAGGAACCCGAGCACCGCCTCGGCGCCCACGTACGTGACCAAGTCGAGAGGCATGTAGTTGTACGGGCCGAGCGTCCAATCCACGTCCACGCGGTATTTGGTCTTGAACCTGGGCACGACATACTCCTCGTACGGGTTCACGCCGTCGTTGACGCTCCCGACGGCGCTCTCCACGGCCTCGTCTATGTCGTGCATATCGTCGAAATGGTCGAAGTTGAAAGCGTACCAGGAAACGAACACCACGAAGACGGCCCACAGGAACACCGTCAGGGCGGGCCCCCAACGCTTGAGCGACGCGATCAGGCGGCCGAGTCTCCTGACCCTCGTGCTCATCACCCATATGAGCACGATTGCCACCAGTATACCGTTGTAGAGGATGTCTATCACACGTCGCCCCCCAGTCAGCGCTCCCGGGCGACACCACCGACATCGGGCGGGTCGGCCCAGGCCGCTCCTCCGCGAGCGTTAACATCTCAAGTGCCCTATAATACACTTGCCCACTCGGGCGGCCCGGGCCTCAGTAATACCCCGCGACCCTGTTCTCAGGGGATTGACCCTTGCTCTGCCTAGCGGTGTCCTTGTGCAGGACCTTGAGCTGCGCCTCGAGCCTCTCGGCCTCCTTGCAGTGCGGTTCCACGTTCAGGCTCAGGTGCAGGAGCATCTGGTCGATGGTCGCCAGTATCAGGGCCGCCGCCCTGGCGTCCGCCACGTCCGGA
>JBFXGF010000183.1:0-3331 GCA_050178275.1 Thermoplasmata archaeon
CCCGCCCAGATAGCCAGTCCGAGAGCCCGTCCTCCCGCCCCGAGAGCCAGTCGGCCAGGCCTTCGTTCGTCTGCGCGGGTACGGAGTGGGCCCCCTCTATTATCTTCGCGGCCAGCTTGTCGCCGATCCCTTTCACGCCTGCGAGTTCCTCGAGGTCCGCCTGCTGGAGGTCCTTGACGGTCTTGTAGCCCGCCTTGTACAGAACATGGGCCTTCGCGTCGCCGACGCCGGGGACGGACATGAGCTCCTCGATGCCGGTGGTCGCCGATGCCTCGGGCTCGCTCGGCAACTGCTCGGAACAGTTGGGGCACACCTTGGAGTCGGGTGGTGACTCGTGCCCGCACCCGGGGCACTTCACACTCTCTTTATGCTCCTTCTTAGGCATCCTGCCTCTCCTAACGTCCGGTCATAAGGCCATGGATCGTCCGGGGGATAGTCTGGGGTCGCGCGCACCCTCTGACGGTGTCTAAATAACCTGGCCGACATATATATAGTTGCATGGCCAAGGAATCGGCGCCAGCACCCCGTCGTTCTCTCTCGCCCGCGCGCGCTGGCCCCGCCCTCGCGCTCCCCGCCCTCCAGTTGGTGGCGTCTCCCAGGCGGCCGACCCAAAGCACCAATAACCTCGGAGCTGATTCCCGAGTGTGAAGATGCCCGAGGACAAGAAGAAGGCCAAGGCCGAGAGGATAGGCGTCTATGTCTGCCACTGCGGGACCAACATCGGCGGCACGGTGGACTGCAAGGCCGTTTCGGAGTACGCCAAGTCGCTCGACGGGGTGGTGGTCAGCAGGGACAACGTCTACACATGCTCCGAGCCTGGCCAGAACCAGATAGCTGAGGACATAAAGTCCCTGGGCCTGACGAAGGTCGTGATCGCGTCGTGCTCCCCGAAGATGCACGAGAAGACTTTCAGGAAGACGCTCCAGGACGCGGGTCTGAACCCTTATGTCCTCGAGATGGTCAACCTGAGGGAGCAGTGCTCCTGGGTGCACAAGGACAAGGTCGCCGCGACCAGCAAGGCCAAGGACCTGGTGAGCGGCGGCGTCAGGAGGGCCGGGCTCCTCGAGGAGCTTGTGCCTGTCGAGGTCCCGATGTCCAGGGACGCGCTCGTCATCGGCGCCGGGATCGCGGGCATATCCGCCTCTCTGCAGCTGGCGAACTCAGGGTACAAGGTACACCTCGTGGAGAGGGGCGCCTCGATCGGTGGCAGGATGGCCCAGCTCAGTAAGACGTTCCCGACTCTGGACTGCGCCCCGTGCATCCTCAGCCCCAGGATGGTCGAGGTGGCGTCGAACCCGAACGTGTCCCTTCACACCCTGGCCGAGGTCGTCTCGGTCGACGGGACCCCAGGGAACTACAGGGTCAAGGTCAAGGTCGCCCCGCGCGGCGTCGACCCGAAGAAGTGCATCGGCTGCGCGAAGTGCGAGAAGGTCTGTCCGGTGAAGGTCAAGAGCGAGTTCGAGGAGGGCCTCTACGAGCGGAAGGCCATATACAAGCCGTTCCCCCAGGCGGTCCCGGCGGCTTACGTCGTCGACTTCGAGAACTGCAAGGAGTGCGGCGCGTGCGCCAAGGTCTGCTCGGCCAAGGCGATCGACATGGAGGAGCCAGAGCGATACGAGGAGCTGCTCGTCGGCGCCATAATCATCGCCACCGGGTTCGACCTGTTCGACGTGCACCGTCTGCGCGAGTACGACACGTCCATGCCTGATGTGATCACGGCGACGCAGATGGAACGGCTTATGATAAACGAGTGCGGAGCCGGCATGGTCCTGAAACGCAAGGCTGACGGGAACAGGGTCAAGAAGGTTGCGTTCGTGCTCTGCGCTGGCTCCAGGACGCGGCAGACGGGGATGCCTTACTGCAGCAAGATCTGCTGCAACTACGCGATCAAACAGGCCGTGATCCTCCGGAAGACCTTCCCGTACATGCAGGTCTACGTCTACTACATAGACATCAGGTCCGCCGGGAGAGGGTTCGAGGAGTTCTACGTCCGCTCCATGGAGGAGTTCGGTGTCAAGTACATACACGGCAAGGTCTCCGACATCCAGAAGGGCAAGTCCGGCATCCTGGTCAGGGCCGAGGATGTCCCGCTCGGCGAGATCATCGAGAACGAGTTCGACACGGTCGTCTTGTGCACGGCCATGGTGCCGTCCGCGGGCACGGACCTGCTCGCGAAGATCCTCAAGGTGCCGCTCGGCGAGGACGGGTTCGTCTCCGAGAAGCATCCGAAGTTGGACCCGGTCTCCTCGCACAGGAGCGGCGTGTTCGCCGCCGGCGCGGTGCTCGGGCCAAAGGACGTCAGGGACAGCGTCGTGGACGGCCGGAGCACGGCCGCTCATGTGATCGAGTTCCTCGGCTCCGGAAAGATGCTCCTGGACCCGGTGAAGGCGCAGATAGTGGACGCCGCGAGATGCACGAAGTGCATGGCCTGCGAGGCGGTGTGCCCGGTGAGCGCGGTGACCGTCGGGGACCTCCCGCAAGTGGACCAGATTGCGTGCATAGGCTGCGGCGCGTGTGTGTCCGAGTGCCCGGTCGGCGTGTTCGACCTCGCGCATTACACCGACAGGCAGGTCGAGGCCGCGGTCGAAGGCCTGCTGTCGTCCCCCTCCGACGACGTGCGCATCCTCGGCGTGTTCGGGGATGCGCTCGCCTATGTGGTGGCGGACACCGCCGGCACCGCGAGGCTGGAGTATCCCCCCGCCATCAGGATCATCAGGCTCCCGTCCGCGGCGAGGGTCGCGAGGAAGGAGCTGCTCAAGGCGTTCGCGGCCGGGGCTGACGGCGTCATGCTCTCGGACGAGGAGGGCGGGGAGCTGGCCCATGTGGTCGAGGAGCGGTTGAAGGCGCTCTGGCCGGAGCTGGACCAACTTGGCATAGGCAGGGAGCGCGTGACCTTCGTCCCGACGCTGCTCCCGATCTACAAGGTGCTCCCGAAGTTCGTGGACACATTCGATAAGAAGATACGGCAGCTAGGCAAGCTCAGCGAGGCCGCTCGGACCAGCGCCCGCGACGCGTCCGAGAGGGCGAGCGAGCCCGTGTTCGCCAAGAAGGGGTGACGCGCGCGGTGCAGCGCGTGCGCGCACCCTCATGCCCGCGCATGCGTGGCTGGTCAGTCATCCCCCCTCTGTAAACATATTTATATCGAGATTTTCCATAGGAATGTCTGTCCCGCGCCTGGCCGAGGGCGGGGGTGTCCGGCATGCAGAAGAAGATTCTCGTCAAGATAAAGAAGGACGGCTCCGAGCTCAGCCTCCGCGAAGTGCTGGACAAGATCAAGGAGCTCCAGGACCAGAACCCGGACGAGGACGTGTTCTTCGACGGGGACGAGTAC
>JBFXGF010000184.1:0-3300 GCA_050178275.1 Thermoplasmata archaeon
TCACGGCGTCCGAGAAGGGTTCGGTGGCGCGCCTGGTGGAACAACGCTACTCGAGGGACGAGTGGAACCTGAGGCTTTGAGCTCACATCTCTTCCGGGGCTTCCATGCCGAGGCACGAGAGCGAGTTCCTCAGGGCCCACATGCTGGCCTCGACGAGCGCCAGCCGCGCCTCGCGGACTTCTCCCTCGGCCTTGAGGACGGGCATGTACCTGTAGAACTGGTTGAACTGCGACGCGAGCTCCTGCGCGTAAGCGGCGAGCGGGTGCGCGCGCCTGTTGTCGGCGCACTCCTGTACCACGGACGGGAAGCTGGAGATCAGCTTCGCGAGCGCCTTCTCGTGGTCCGACGCGAGCTTCTTCGCGTCGAACGCGACGGGGGCGCGCTCGCCCGCCTTGTTGAGTATCGAGCACGCCCGCGCGTGCGCGTACTGCACGAACGGCGCGCTCGCGCCCTCGAAGTTGAGCGCGTCCTCCCACTTGAACACGATCTGCTTCTCCGCCTGTATCCTGATGATGTTGTACCTGAGCGCGCCCACGCCGACCACGCGCGCTATCTCCCTCATCCTCTCCTCGGACAGGTCGGTCCTGCGTCTCTTGACCTCGTCGTACGCTCGGTCGACCGCCTCGTCGACGAGGTCGTCGATGTACACCACGGTGCCCTTCCTCGTGGACATCCTGCCCTCGGGCAGTGACACGAACGCGTAGTACACTATCTCCGGCTTCCTGTCCACGCCCATGATCGTGAGGGCGGCGGCCAGCTCCTGCATGCCCAGCTTCTGGTCCTCTCCCAGGACGTTGACCGCGACATCCGTCCGCTTGAACTTGTCCATGTGATACGCGAGGTCCCTCGTGGTGTACAAGGACGTCCCGTCGGCCCTGGTGAACACCCACTTGGTCTCCCGGCCCGTGATCCCGAAGCTCTCGAGCTCGAGGTGGAACGCCCCGTCCGCCTCCCTGCAGTGCTCGGACCCCTTCAGCTTCTCGATGACCCGGTCGACGGTCCCGTCCTGGACGAACTTGGACTCCCAGGTGAACCCGTCGTACGATATGTTGACCCTGCTCATGCTGGCCGTCACGGCGCCCAGGACCTTCTCGCACGCCTCCCTTGCCAGCCGTACGGTCTCCTCGTCCCCGCGCTCCAGCTTCTGGAGCATCGCGTCGACCTGCGCCTTGGCGCCCTCGTCCTCCTCGACGACCCTGTTGGCCTGCTGGTAGTACAGGACGTACCTGTAGTGGTCCTCGTCCCTGTCCGGTTCCCGCTCCAGCTCCAGGTGCTTCACGCCCCAGGTCATGATGGCGACCTGGCGGCCCACATCGTTCACGTAGAACTCCGTCGTCAGGTCGTATCCCGCCATGCGGAGTATCCTGGCGATGGTGTCGCCTATGATCGGGTTCCTCGCGCGGCCCACGTGCAGCGGCCCTGTCGGGTTCGCGCTCGTGTGCTCGAGCAGTATCCTGACGCCCTTCGGCTCGCCCATGCCGAAAGACCCCTTGCGGGCCAAGGCGTCCTCGAGCGCCGCCTGCGCGAGGTCCTCGAACCTCACGTGGAAGTTGACATAGCCGCCCTTCGCCTCGACCCGCTCGACCATCCCCTCGGGCCGGACCTTCGAGGCGACCTCCTGGGCGATCGCGTTGGGGGCCTTGCGCATGACCTTCGCGAGCGGGAAGCACGGGAACGCGAGGTCGCCCATGCCCTCGGGCGGCCGGTCGAGCACCGGCTCGGCGTCCACGCCCAGCTCGGCCAGCGCCTTCGACAGCGCCGCCGCGGCCTGTCCCTTGAAAGTCTTGAACGGGTCCTGCGCCATGTCCTCAGCTCACCCTGAAGCGGAGTATCCCCGCGATGCCGCCGAAGGCCTTCTTCAGCAGCTCGCCCTCATCGGATTCGCCGGATATGAATTCGACCTTGGTGTTGTTGTCCTCGGCGACCTTGTGCAAATCCCCGACGAGGTCGTGGACCTGCTCGACGTCCATGATGGCCTGGCACTTGTCGCACTTGAACTCCTCGGTGGAGTCCTTGGCGACCCCCTCCTTCTCGAAGCCGCACGAGGGGCACTTGAGGTCGAGCTTCACCTTCCTCATGTCCTCCGAGAGCAGGAGCCTGTCGACCGCGCCGATCATGAGCGCGTCCCTGACCTGCTCCTCGCCGTAGATGGAGAGGCCGCCGTCCGGCTTCCTTATCTCCTCGAAGAGTCTCTGCATCAGGTCCTTCTCCCTCATGAGGTCGATGTCCCTGAGCGCCTCTCTGGCCTTCTCGACCAGCTCCCGGAGGCCGTACTCGTCCGTGTACCCCACGTCGAACGTGTCGATGATCTTCTTCTGGAGCTCGTAGTGTAGGTACTCGCTCTTGACGAAGTACTCCTTGGTCGGGCCCGGGCCGCCGACCAGTATGCCCTTGAGGTCCTTGTTCTGGAGGAACGACTCGTTCGCGATCTCGGCGACCTTCTTGTAGAACTCGTGGGCCGCGATCTCTATGAGCCTCTCGAACCTGCGCGCGGACTGGCCGCCCCTGCCGTGCTTGCTGGGGACGAGCGACGGCACGTTCTTGATCGGCTCGATCCTCTTGCCGTGCAGCAGGCCTATGGTGGCCTCCCCACGGTCGATCACTATGAGCCCGTAGGAGTCCTTGTGCTCCAGCATCTGTTCGATGGGCTCGGTGAAGAACCCTGAGTCGCACCTGTAGATGAACGTCTGGACCGGGTCCGGAGGCTCCAGCACATACTGGACCATCTGGGTCTGGTCCGCCGAGGTCGACCTGTGCCCCACGAAGAACACGAGCCCGTGCTCCGGGGGCAACCTGAGCCCCTTCATCCTCGCGAGGATGGAGGATATCGCCGACTGCACGTTCTTCCTCGTACTCGCGGACTTGATGTTCGAGGACTGAGAGTACTCGTTCCTCAGGTAAGCCGCGACATCCGATATCTGTCTAGACGGCGGTATGTACAGAGATATGAGTTCCGTGCCCCTTCCGGAAATCTTCCGGACCTCCTCTAGGCTCCGACGGAACTCGTACTTCTGGAGTTCTGTCAGCTCGGTCATGATCGAATCCAGTCCCAAGCTTTTTGTACGGGTTAGAGCGTTCTTCGGTATAAAGGTTGACCACGATGGACGTCGTAGTTTTATCGCTGGGTGGCTCGGTTCTGGTGAGGGACGAGGACCCGTCCGCGTACCTGTCGGAACTCGCCCAAGCGCTCGTGGAGGTCTCCTCCCGCGTGAAGCTCTACGGCGTCACGGGCGGCGGGAGGATCGCGAGGTTCTACATCCGCGCGGGCAGGACGCTCGGGGCGGCGGTGCAGTCGGTGGT
>JBFXGF010000185.1:0-3265 GCA_050178275.1 Thermoplasmata archaeon
TTCAGCGCGCCAGAGATTACTTTCCTAGATGCGTCCTTCATGTTTCCGACTTATGCTAATAAATGTCCGGATATTTATACAGTTGTATAACTATGACATCATCTTGCTGGAAAGAATTTAATATCCCCCGGGTACTGACATCCACTCAGGGGAAAAGCATGGACAAGAAAGTCGTCGCACTAGTTGTCGTGGTCGCGGCCGCCGTGATCCTCGCCGGCGTCGCCACAGCCCTGTACATGGGAGGTAGCTCGGACGAGGGCCAGGTCGGCTACGTAACGATGGCCCCGAGCCTCATGGATGGCTGGCTGGCGGCGAACCAGTCGGACGCCTACATAGCGTGGGAGCCGTATGTGTCGTCGTCAGTGGTCGCCGGGACCGGACGCGTGATCATGTGGTCCAATGAGATAATGCCGAACCATCCCTGCTGCGTCGTCGCCGTTTCGGACGAGTTCCTAAGCCGGGCGGACGGCGAGGACCTGACAGCCAGGTTCCTGAAGGCGCACGTCGAGGCCAACCTGTGGATCGCGGACGCGCTCGCGGACGTCGAGGGTGACAACTACACGCTCCTGCTCGACATGGCCTCAGATTTCACTCTCCGCAGCACGGCGGTCGTCGAGGAGGGGCTGTCTCATGTCGAGTACGGCTACGAGATGGACGACGAGTTCATGTCAGCGCTGAAGCAGTTCACGGACATGTACGTGGAGACCAACGTGATCACGAACGAGACGCTCTCCGATCTCGGTTTCGACACCGTAGGCGACTTCATAGACGACTACGTGGACGACTCGTACCTGACCGCCTCGGAGGTAGTCGCGCCGTCAGAAACGATCCTCAACCCCTCAGACGAAGACGCCATACGCCTGGGGTACCTGTCCGGGGACCTCCACCAGATTGCCCAGTTCGTGGCGTTGAACAAGACGGTCGGCGGCGGCGAGAAGAGCTTGTTCGAGACCTACGGGCTCAACGTCGACCCGATGCCTCCATACGCCAACGGCGGAGCCGTCATGGATGGGTTCAGCCTCGGGGACATCGACTTCGGTTATTTGGGGGCGCCTCCCGCGATCCAGAAGCACGCCAACCTAGGGGTGTCCGTGCGAATAATCGCCCAGGCTAACAGCGAAGGCAGCGGGATAGTTGTGCACGTGGACAGCGACATCTACACTCTCGAGGACCTAGCTGGGCACACGGTCGCCACGCCCGGCGAGACGACGATCCAGCACCTGCTGCTCAAGATCGCATTGAGCCGGGAGGGCATCCCGTTCGTCAAGGCTTGACGCCCCAAACCTCTATCTCCGGAAAAGTCATTGGTGAGCGCATTGCCAGCTAGCCGATCCATCCTGACAAGGACAAGGGAGGCCCTCGTGGCCAACAGGGCCTCAATCGCCTTGGGGCTGGTCTCCGTCGCGGCCTTCGTCATTGTCTGGGCCGCGGTGTCCGCGTACCTCTCTGAAACGGGCAGCATCAAGGCGGAGTACGTCCCGGGCCCGCTCTCCGTGGCCGAGGCCTTCTTCAAGTCGTTCCTAGAGCCAGTGCCGGGCCTCGAAGGCGTGAGGATGGGCGACATGATCGCGTCGAGCCTGATCCGCGTGTTCTGGGGCTTCCTCCTGGCCCTGGCCGTCGCCCTCCCCGTGGGGCTGGCGCTCGGTTCCTTCAAGACGGTCGAGGCGATGGGCAGGCCGCTCGTCGAGATCTTCAGGCCGATACCGCCGCTCGCATGGGTCCCCGTGTTCCTCATGGTCTTCAGGAGCTTCTGGGGGCCGATCGGCATAGTCTTCATAGGGGTATTCTTCCCGATTATGCTGAACGTGGTCTTCGGGGTGAGGAACGTCGACCAGAAACTGGTGGACGCGGCGAGGACCCTAGGGGCCAAGAAGGGGGCGGTCTTCACGAAGGTCGTGATCCCGACCGTGATCCCGTACATGATGACCGGCGTGAAGGTCGGTCTGGGTGTCGGTTGGATGTGCATAGTCGCGGCCGAGATGATGCCGATACAGGGCGGAACCGGCGTCGGCTACTATCTCTGGCTGTCATCGGTCAGCTACGGCATGTACGATTACACCTACGCGACGATGCTGGTGATCTGCATGTTGAGCGTGCTGACGGCGGGCGTCGCGGAGTTGATCGAGAAGAGGGTGTCCAGATGGATGGAGATGCGATGACCGCTTGCATACAGGTGCGCGGACTGTCCAAGGTCTTCTCCAAGGGTAAGCGCGAAGTGGTCGCGTTGGCCGACCTGGAGATGGATATCGCCGACGGCGAGTTCGCGTGCCTCCTGGGCCCGTCAGGGTGTGGCAAGACGACCGTCCTTAGGATTTTGGCGGGGCTCGAGCCCGCCACCGCGGGCGAAGTCATGGTGCACGGGAGGAAGGTCGTCGACGCCGGCCCCGAGAGGGGCATGGTCTTCCAGGAGTTCGCGCTGTTCCCGTGGAGGACCGTCAGGAAGAACATAGAGTTCGGGTTGGAGATCAGAGGCGTCGCCGAGAAGGAGAGGCGCGAGATATCCACCCGGCTGATCGACCTCGTCGGCCTGGAGGGGTTCGAGGACTCTCGCCCCGACGAGCTCTCCGGCGGCATGCGGCAGAGAGTCGGGATCGCCAGGGCCCTCGCGAACGAGCCGGCGGTCTTGCTGATGGACGAGCCCTTCGGGTCCCTGGACGCGCAGACGCGCAACCTGATGCAGAAGGAGCTCCTGAGGATATGGTCCGCGACCAGGAAGACGGTCCTCTTCGTCACCCATTCGGTGGACGAGGCGGTGTTCCTGGCCGACAGGATAATGGTCATGACCGCGAGGCCGGGGAAGATAAGGGAGACCATAGCGGTCCCGCTCGCGCGGCCCAGGGACCGCACCAGCGCGGAGTTCATCGCGGTCAGGGGCAAGGTCCTCGCCGAGCTGGACGAGGAGTTCGAGAAGGCAAGGGCGACGGAGCTCTCCCCGGACTGAGGTCCAGCCACCAGCATTAACGCATAATGCTTAAATGATAACCAATCCATTTAGCGGACTATGAGCTTCGAGCTAAATGTCGTCAGCAACACGCCGCTCACGCCGCTGACGGACATTGACGAGGTGGCGATACTGTTCCTCAACCAGGTCGGGTACTTCCAGAAGGGCTACGGGCCCAAGACGGACGTGACCGACATCAGGGACAGTGTGCCGTACAGGCTCATGGTCGAGCACCTCCTCTCGAGGATGGACAAGGCCTGGGTCGTCGAGGACCTCGCGACCTCCCTGGGCACGACCAAAGCGACCGTGTACAGGCACATCAAC
>JBFXGF010000186.1:0-3288 GCA_050178275.1 Thermoplasmata archaeon
GTACGAGACGGGCGTGACGCTCTCGGACGCCAATGACCTGACAGAGATGGGTTATATCGCGGCCGGCGGCGAGAAGGAGTACAGGCAGAGGCCTCTGACCTCCTGTCTGCAGTGCACCTACGCCCCGCTACAGCACGACGCTGGGGTCATGGACGCGAGCCTGTACTTCGCCAAGGCGGGCGTGCCGCTCGTGTTCTTCGGGATGCCGCAGCCAGGCGCGACCGGCCCGGCGACCCTCGTCGGGTCCCTCGCGGTCGGGAACGCCGAGGTGCTCAGCGCTCTGACCATGATCCAGCTCGACACGCCAGGCGCGTCCGTCATATACGGCATGGGGAACGCCCCGCTGGACATGAGGACGACCGTCAGGGCGGGAGGCAGCCCGGAGCACGCGATCTCGTCGGCCATGGCCACGGAGCTCGCGCACTACTACGGCATGCCGAGCTGCGTCGGTGTATCGGCCACGGCCAAGGTACCGGGCGACCAGTCGGTCCTCGAGTACTACACTGGCTGTGTCGGGCCGCTGCTGGCTGGCGCGGACCTCATGTGTGGCGTCGGACTGCTCGAGGACTCGAGCTGCCTGCACTACGAGGAGATCGTGATGGACAACGAGATAGTCGGCGCCATCGCGAGGCTCATCAGGGGAGAGTGGGCGGACGAGGACACCCTCGCGCTCGACGTCATAGAGAAGGTCGGCGTGGGCAAGAACTTCCTCGCCCAGAGGCACACGGTTGACCACCTCAAGTCCGAGCACTTCATGCCTACCTTGGTGGACAGGCGCTCGTACGACGCGTGGTCGCAGACCGGCTCGAAGACGCTCAGGGACGCCGCGAGGGCCAGGGTCAAGAAGATCCTGGCCGAGCACAAGGTCGCGCCGGTCCCGGCCGACAGGCAGAGCGCCCTGACGGCGGTCATCGAGAAGGCCAAGAAGCCCATGTGGGGCGGCGAGTCGAAGGTCCAGTAGATGTCAAACCTGTTCGAGGCCGGCGCGGGGAGCCGCCCGGCCATCTAAATCCATTTTTTACATCTCAAGATTAAGAACCGTAACCTGAGAGAACGAACCGGACCCGGGGGAACGAGAATGGCAAACAGCATAACCGTCAGACACCGAAGGAACGTCCTGACCGACGACGACATGCGGATAATGCGCGCCGCGGCCCTCGAGGTGCTCGAAGGGACAGGGGTCGCCGTCAGGAGCGAAAAAGCGCAGATCATGCTACAGAAGGCCGGCTGCGACGTGGACCGGAAAAGCGCGGTGGTCAAGTTCCCCGAAGGAGTCGTCGAGGAGTGCATCCGCAAGGCCAACCGGGCCGTCACGTTCTACGGGCGGACAAGGAAGCACGACGCCATGCTCGACGGCGAGCACACGTATGTCACGAGCGACGGGAACGGCACCATGGCGATGGACTTCGAGACGAGGCAGAGGAGGGAGTCGAGGAAGTCCGATGTCGCCAAGAGCGCCTTCGTATCCGACGCCCTAAAGGGCCACGGCATCAACTGGCCTAACGTGACCTCGCAGGACGTCCCCCAGGGCACGAGGCACATACACGACCTCCAGGCGTCCCTGGAGAACACCGAGAAGCACATCACGATCGCCACGGACACCACGACCTGGGAGGTCGAGGACGTGATAGAGCTGGCGGCCGCCGCGGCGGGCGGCAGGGAGGAGCTCAGGAAGAGGCCGCTGATATCATCCATACACACGAGCTCGTCCCCGTTACAGATCGACGGCGAGGGGCTCGAGGCGGGGTTCGTCGCCGCTGAGGCCGGCATACCCATCTGCTTCTACGTCATGCCAGGCCCCGGGGCGACCGGGCCCGCGACGCTGGCGGGAGCGGTCACCGTCGCCGTCGCCGAGGCGCTCGCTGGCAACACGATATTCCAGCTGAACAGCCCGGGGACATCGTTCGTGTTCTCCGCCGGAATGGCGGTGCTGGACATGAAGGCGTCCACCAGGGCCGGCGGGTGCCCCGAGCACGGGCTGACCTCGGCGGCGTACGCCCAGATGGCGCGCAGCCTGGGGTTCCCGGCGCTGGTCGGGGGCTTCGTGACGACTTCCAAGGAACCGGACCAGCAGGCGGCGTTCGAGAAGTACGCGAGCGCCGTGCCGCCGATACTCGCGGGGGCCGACATGATCGCGGGCATAGGGCTCCTGGAGGACTGCAGGACCGTCTGGCTGGAGCAGCTGGTGATAGACTCCGAGATGTCCCAGATGATCGGCCGCATGGCCAGGGGCATGGAGGTCACCGAGGACACTATAGCGCTCGACGTCATCCAGAGGGTCGGCATAGGCAAGGACTACCTGGGCCAGAGGCACACGATGGAGATGTTCAGGAAGGAGCACTTCATGCCGACGGTGGCCGACAGGTCTTCGTGGGACGCGTGGGTCCAGAAGGGTTCCAGGACCATACTGGACAGGGCCGCGGACGAGGTGAGGAGGATATTCAAGGAGCACACCGTCGAACCCACCAGGAGCGAGGTCTCGGAGACGGCGGCCAGGCTGCTCAAGAAGAGGGCCAGGTAGGCCCCTCGCCTACTCCTTGACGGTGGTGAACACCGCGCAGGTCAGCGACCTGGCGACGCCCTTGACGTCCCTCAGCTTGTCTATCACGAGCCGGCCGATCTCCTCCATGCTCGCCCCCCTCACCTTGAGGAGCATGTCGTACTCTCCCGAGATCATGTGCACCTCGTAGATGCCCTGGATCGTCGCTATCTCGTCGGCGGTGTCCCGCTGGGACGCCCCCCCGTCCGGCTCGAACTGCACCAGTATGAAGGCCGAGACGCCCAGGCCCAGCTGGGCGTAGTCCGGGATGGCCGTGTACTTCCTGATCACGCCCTTCTGCTCCATCTTGGCAATCCTGTCGTGCACCGTCGCCCTGGGTATGTCCAAATCCCTCGCTATCGCCTTGGTCGTCCTGCGCGAGTCCTCGACGAGCTGCTCGAGTATCGAGGAGTCCTTCTCGTCCAACATATTCCGGCAATATGACGGAAACAATATATTATATTTGCCTTTTCTCGGATGATTTCCACCATTCTGAGAGGAATAGTCAAATAGAAGCCCGCATTGTCGTCTATTCGACGAGGATTCACATGCAGGAGACCGTGCTCCATCTCAAAGAGACCAAGATGTCCCATATACTGCGGGTACAGAGCGCCGCCCTGAAGGCGCTCCACGACTACATGTACGAGAACGGCGTGATGCAGTCAATGCCGGTGATCCTCTCCCCGGAGACGGACCCGCTCAACCACCCGCACTTCGACGCGTCCGTCGAGTACTACGGACAGAGGCTG
>JBFXGF010000187.1:0-3288 GCA_050178275.1 Thermoplasmata archaeon
GTCAGATTGGCCTGGAGGCGGGGGCGACGGAGCTCGTGTCGGGTGATGTCGCGGACCAGGCGAGAACCGCGCTGAAAAACCTCTCCTCGGTGCTTCACGCCGCAGGAGTGGGACTGGAGGATGTCGTCAGAGTGGGCGTCTACTTGAGGGACATGCGGGATTTCGCGAAGTTCAACGAAGTCTACGGTGAGTTCTTCTCGTCATGGGCGCCCGCAAGGACGACCGTGGGAGGCGTCGAGCTCCCGAAGGGCGCGCTCGTGGAGGTCGACGCGGTGGCAAGGGCTCGGCGATAGAGGACCGGATCTAGGACCCGTGCGGAGTGCAGCAAGGGGCGGCGTTCTCCGAACCGGCGTGAGATTCGCAGGTTGTGCATCAAGAAGTTTGGAATATAGTTGGAAGTTCAATTTTAAGCTAATTTCTTGGTTCCCCGTTTGGGGGCCACCAGCTATCACCCGGCAACGTTTAAGTAGATTGTAACTGTACGGAGAGTGTCAAGGCCGAGAAGGCGTTTTGGATTGGATTTGACAAGACTTGGGAGGTGCAAACTTGAAGGCATTGGTGTTGGGTGCATCGGGGCAGATAGGGGCGTACGCGGTCCAGGACCTCGTAGAGATGTGCGGCGTGAAGGACATCGTCGCGTCGAGCAGGAAAGTGGCCAATGTGAAGAAGGCCATGGGCGACCTGAAGCTTGACAAGAAGGTCAAGATGATGGACTTGGACGCCCGGGACACGGGCGAAGTCCTCAAGACCATAAAGTCCGAGAAGGTGGACGCGGTAGTGAATTGCGCGTGGTATCAGACCAACCTGGGCGTGATGGACGCGTGCCTCAAGGGCGGCGCGGCCTACACGGACCTCGGGGGATTCTTCGACACCTGCTTGAAGCAGATAGGACTGCACAAGAAGTGGAAGGACGCTGGCATCAACGCCACGATCGGCCTCGGGAGCACCCCTGGTATGACGAATGTCGCGGGGGCGGCGGGTGCGAAGAAGCTCGACACGGTGGACTCGATTGACATCGTGTGCTCTTGGGGGAACACGCTTCCAGTGAAGGAGGCCGGATGGCCTGGGTACTCCATCAGGACCGTGCTGGATGAGTTCACCCAACAGTCCGTGCAGTGGGTCAACGGCAAGTACCAGAAGCAGCAGATCCTGGGAGGGGAGAAGGAGGTCGTGATGCCGAACCCGATAGGCAAGATCAAGTGCTACTTCATCAAGCACTCTGAGCCGGCCACGATGGGCAAGTACCTGAAGGCCAAGAACGTGACCTTCAGGATAGGGTTCCCGCCACAGGACATGAACACCTTCCTGACGCTGAGGGCTCTCGGGTTCGCCGACGACAGCCCCCTGGAGGCGGATGGCTGCAAGGTCTCCCCGCTGGACTACCTCACGGCGATGTATCAGAGAGGCGTGTCACAGGGCAGAGAGGCTCCTCCGAAGGAGGAGTTCGAATACGATATGTTCCGAATCGACTGCGCGGGCAAGAAGGCCGGGATGCCGATGACGGTCACGTATTACATCGTCACTTGGAACGACCCGTAGAGGAACGCGTCCTCGGCTAGGGACACCGCGGTGCCACCGGCTATAGTGTCGCACTGGCAGATGACGAAGAAGATCAAGGCGCCCGGTGTCTTCCCCGCGGAGGCGACCGTCGACCCTGAGCCGTTCTTCAAGGAGCTGGGCAAGAGGAAGATCAAGGTGGACGAGGTCGTCACGACAGCTCAGAAGTTCTACTGAGCGACCGAGTCGAAACCCCTTCTCTCACTTTTCATCCTCAACCTTTCTCAGGGGCGGCCGTCCGTCCCTCGGGCGCGAGTCCCATCATCCTCGCCATCGCCACGGTGAAGTCCTCTATCGTTATATCGACCAACGCCTTGTCCACGTGGACCTTATCCTGGACCGCGCACTTGAGGTGTATCTGGCACTTGGGGCAGAACAGCTGCATCCGGCTGGCGCCCGTCCTCTTCGCCTCCATGACCCTGTCGACCTGCATCTTCTTCACATTCGTGTTGCAGTTGGCCCACCCGGCGACGCCGCAGCAGATCGCCTTGTCCCGCGTGTTCTCCATCTCCACGAGTTCCCACCCCTTCATGGACGCCGCGAGCCCTCTAGGGCTGTCGTACACCCCGGAATGCCTCCCGAGGCGGCATGAGTCATGATAGGTGAGCTTGAGCGGCTCCGCTGATCCAGGGTCCACCTTCAGTTGCCCAGAGTCGATGAGCTCCTTCAGGTAATCGGAGATGTGCTGCGTTTCGAACCCCAGCTCCCCCAGGAGGTCCGCGTAGTCCATGTTCATGGTGCGGTAACACTCGGGGCATGTGAACACCACCTTCTTCGCCCCAGACGCCTTTATGAGCTTGACGTTGTACTCCATCAGCTTCTCGAAGTCGTCCTCGTTCCCGGTCCAGTTCAGGTCATGTCCGCAGCACTTCTCGTCGTTGGTCACGACGGGCACGACGCCGGCCTTGTTCATGAGCCTGACCGCGCTCTCGCATATGGAAGTCATGTCCAGGTCCTTCCTGTCCCTGAATATCGCGTCGTAGTGCGGCAGGCAGCCCACGAAGTAGAACACGTCGCCCTTGTCGGAGATTTCCATGTCGTCCTTGACCCACCTGAGTCGGTCTTGCTTCAGGTCCGAGTTCGCCATGATCCGCTGGGTGGCGTGTATGATGCCACCCTTGGAGCAGAGCGGGGCGGCCCCGGCGGCCGAGGCCTCCTCCCTCATCCCCCTGATGAACCCGGAGTAGTCCACCTTGTACGGGCACATCGAGTTGCACTGCTCGCAGGTGATGCACGTCCAGATGTCCTTGTCCGTGGATATGTTGTCCACGATGCCCTCCATCGCCCTAAGGACTATCGCCCTAGGGGCGAATTCGGGGTCGAACTTGGCGATGGGACACACGGTCGTGCACTTTCCGCACTCGACGCAGTCGAACGCGCCCGTGTCCTCGATGATGCCCTTCACCGACTCGACGGTCTTCTCCTTGGTCTTGCCCTCCTTCTTCATCTCACGTCTCTTGAGTGGGAGGAGGCCAAGGGCCCGCACCTCCTCCACGAAGTCGGTCACGGACTTCGCGAACCTGGTCCTCTCGGAGGCGTTTATCCACTCCGTCCTCAGTCTCCTCGAGTCGAGGCCCATGATGTCGAAGAGCTCCTTGAGCGCGTCGACGCGCTCCTGCGCGTTCTTGTTCCCGGACACATAGTGGCAGTTGTCCATCAGGCAGCCGATGATTATTACCCCGTCAGCCCCGTTCTCGAACGCGTCCATGACGACGGACGGCTCGACGCTCC
>JBFXGF010000188.1:0-3272 GCA_050178275.1 Thermoplasmata archaeon
ACGGCCCTCGGGGCGCGCTTGGTCTTCGGGACGTTCTTGGTGATACTCAACGGGACAGTGAACACCATCTCGACATCTTCAGCCATTCCAGACACCTCACACCTTCAGCTTGGTCCTTCTCCACTGCCTTCTCTTGGGGTGCCTCAGAAAGGTCCTGTTCGTCCTCATCATGACCCAGGCGGGCACCCTCCTGTTGCTCTTGGTCGCCCTCATCAGCCTGAGCTTCCTCGCGTGTGGCTTGTGCTTGGCCATCGTCATCTCCTCTCGATATTGATTTCCCGTTTCGCGGGCATTATCCGCCTCAGCAGCTGCCTGAGGGTGTAGTCGTCTATCTTGTCCGTTACCCTGCCGGACTGCACCAGCATCACCAGCTGGTTCTCCACGTGCTCCACCAGGTCCGGGCGGGTCATCC
Organism: Thermoplasmata archaeon; assembly: GCA_050178275.1. Lineage (GTDB taxonomy): Archaea > Thermoplasmatota > Thermoplasmata > UBA10834 > UBA10834 > UBA9653. The sequence goes on from JBFXGF010000188.1 coordinate 413, forward strand.
GCAGGTTCGCGAGACGCTCACGCGCCTCGGGCGTCAGTATCTGGCGCATGACCATGGCCCTCTGCGCGTCCAGCTGTTTGGCCTGCTCCTGCGCCGCCGCCTCCTGCTGCGCCCTGACCTGAAGCTCCTGGAGCTTCCGTTGCCTCAATGCGTCGAGCTCTGTGTCTGCCATGCTCGCTCACTCACAGGTACTTGGTGAGTTCCGGGTTCTGGGCCGCCATCTCCTTGAGGACCTGCGTGGCCAACGAGTCGACCAGCTTGCGCCCCTTGGCGGTGACCGCCCTGCCGCCGTCCTTCTCCTTCTGTATCAGCTGGCTCTTCTCAAGCTGCTGGACAGTGACCCTGGAGATGGACCGTGAACCCCGGACGGCCTTGTCGGGCTTCGAGCCCCTGTCGGCGCACCCGCCGAACATGGCCGCGAGCCTCGTCGTGCCGACCGGGCCGTCGATGTATATCTTGCGGAGCATGGCCGCGGACCTCGTGTACCACCAGTCCTCCTGCATCGGGCTCTTCTCGGTGTGCCGGCCCGTCTTGACGAATGCGGCCCACTCGGGGGGCTTGATCGTCTCGAGCTTCTTGAGCTCGTCCGCCATCCTCGGTATGAGCTTGTCTGCGGGTACGTCAAACGCTGTAGCCATCGGATTACCTCAAACGAAATGCAGGTGTCTGGTCCATGTGCCACATGGGTGGCAAATCGCGGATAAGATGGTGCTCATATTTAAATCCTTGCCGTCCAAAGGGAACGCCAGACACGCCTCCCGGGCCACCCCTGGCATGCCCCACGCATGCAAAAGGCTTTTGTCATCGGGATGTCCTAGCCGGGCCCGTGAGGACGGTAGTCGCCCTGACTGGGGCATCGGGCAGCGTGTATGGCGTGCGGCTCCTCCAGGCTCTCCCCGGCCACAAGACCGTGATAGTCTCCGACGACGCCGCGGCGATCGCCGAGCAGGAGACTGGCATGGACCGGGCCAGGATCGAGGCCCTGGGGGACGCGCACTACCCGAACTCCGAGCTGGCCGCGCCGGTTTCCTCCGGCTCGGTCGGGTTCGACGCGATGGTCATCGCGCCGTGCAGCGCCTCCACCATGTCGAAGATCGCGTGCGGCATCGCGGACAACCTCATCACGAGGGCCGCCTCTGTCGCGCTCAAGGAGCGGCGCAAGCTCATCCTGGTGGTGCGCGAGACCCCTCTCTCGACGATACACCTCGCGAACATGGAGAGGCTGTCGTCGGCCGGCGCGGTCATACTCCCCGCCTGTCCGGCGTTCTACCCCAAGCCGGAGACGGTCTCGGACATGGTCGACTTCGTCGTCGGCAGGGTGCTGGACTCGCTCGGGGTCGACAACGACATGTACGAGCGCTGGTCCGGGGGCGGCGTCAGAGGTAGTCGTGGAGCTCGTCGAACTCGTCGCTGAGCGACTTCGCCTGGCCCTCGGGCAGCCGGCCACTGTCGAACCACATGATCACGGACGCCCCGTGGACGACCGCCAGGTCGTTCACGCGCTTGACGAACGCCAAGGCCTCGTCGAAGCTGTTCTCCGAGATTATGAACTCGATGCCATCCAGGAGCAGGCCCGAGCGCTTGGTCGTCATGAGGAAGGTCGACACGGTCTCCATCGCGTCCCCCTCGAGGCCTTTGATGTCCACGCTGTCGATGTCGCCCGACGCCTCGGTGAGCCACTTGACCTCGAAATCCTCCCCCAGGCCGTGCTCCTCCCTGACCTTGCCTGGGAACTCGGATGTCAACACGAGCGCTGGCCGGCCCGAGAGGCCCATGGACCTGAGCATGTTGTACGCCCTCTTGCCGTCAACGTCGACCACCAGGTAGTTCCTCCCGGCCTTGACCTCCTCCTGGAACGCCCCGCACTTGGTGCACTGGAGCGCGAAGGGGTCCTCCTCGACCGACGTGAGGAACGTCTCCCCGCAAGACCTGCACTCGACCGACCGGGTCTGCTCCGGGAACAGCACCGCGCCGCAGAGCGGACAGGTCTGGGACCTGTGGGCGCAGGCGTTGTGCATCTTGAAGCCGCAGGTGCACTCGTACATGTCCACCTCCGGGTCCATCGGCATCATGCATATCTGGCATCTGAGGTCCCCGGGGCCGCTCTCTGGGCCGACATACGCCTGCTTGACCTCTATCACGACATCGTCCGGTATCCGCTGCGAGGCCCTGGCGTACATGCCCCTCGTGAAGAAGTAGGTCCCTATGGCGGCTGACGGGACCAACAGGTAGAGGTATGACGAGTACACCAGCAGGTTCCTGTCAATGAAGGAGAACATGGACGGGAGCAGGTAGAGGGCGGTCAGGATCCCGACCATGCCCCACGAGAACGCCCTGACGGATTTCAGGGGCTTCGCGGACTTCCGGAACTTCTTCGGGTGCTCGAGCTTGTACTTCTCGTACCTCTTCGGCGGGATGCGCATCAAGAGCACACACCCGATGAGGAGCACGACGAACGCTATCTGCTGGTTCTCGAGCCAGTTGAACCTCTCGAACGTGAGCGCCTCGCTGGCGACCGTCTCCGTGGACCCGAGCTCGACGGCGTACGAGTACCAGATGACGCTGCCCAACGGCGTCCTCAGCTCGGACACGCTGCCGTCGACCAGGTCGGGGCTGGTGTAGCTGGAGACCCCGAACACCGTCACCCTGTCACCCAGCTCCACCAAGCCCTCGAACGAGTAGCCGGCGACGGACTCGACCGAGCCCAGGAAAGTCTCGATGGACAGCTCGGACAGCCTCAAAAGCCTCGACGAGACCTCGCCGCTCGCGTCGAACTTGTACTCGAACTCGATCGGTTCCGGGGACGAGCGCACCGAGCCGACGAGGCCGGATGTGCGGTTCGCCACCTCCGACTCAGTCA
>JBFXGF010000189.1:0-3232 GCA_050178275.1 Thermoplasmata archaeon
GCCCACATCGTCCACCTGGACGGCGGGTACGGCGGCACGGGCGCCGCCCCGGAGATCGCGAAGAAGTACATCGCGATGCCCATAGAGTACGCGATACCCAAGGTCCACAGGTTCCTGATCGATGAGGGCATCAGGGACCAGGTCACGCTCATCGCCAGCGGGGGGCTCAGGACGGCGATGGATGTCGCGAAGGCCATCGCCCTCGGCGCGGACGGCGCGGTCATAGGCACGGCGGACCTCGTGGCGCTCGGGTGCGTAAGGTGCGCGAACTGCGAGAGCGGCAGGGGCTGCCCGCGCGGGATCGCCACGACCGACCCGGAGCTCCAGGCCATCACGGACGCGGACTGGGGGGCGAACAGGATATACAACATGTACTCCTCGTGGCGGCTCCAGTGGTGCGAGCTGCTCCACAGGCTGGGCATGAGCGACATATCCGAGCTCAGGGGCAGGTTCGATCTGCTCGGGCACGGGGACAACCCGGCGAGGGAGGTGGGCAGGTGAGCGCGCGAACCCAGGATGTCGTGCGCTCGCGGTCATGGATGGCCGGCTGCGCCGTCGAAGGCTCCAGGATGATGGAGGCCGAGGGAGGCTGTGGCGTCGTCGGCCTGGCCAGCTCCGTGCCGATCACCGGCAAGCACATACTGAAGCCTCTCATACAGATGCACAACAGGGGCAACGGCAAGGGCGGCGGCGTCGCCGCTGTCGGCCTGGACGCGGCGCAGATGGGCGTCTCGGAAGAGGTCCTGAAGGACCGCTATCTCGTCCAGGTCGCGTACCTCAAACCGGGGACGCGCGCCCCCCTGGAGCGCGAGTTCATCACCCCCTGCTACGAGGTCGACGCGAAGTACAGGGTCGAGACGAGCAAGGACCCGAAGTTCCTCAAGACCCTCGAGGTGAAGCCCCCGGAGGTCTGGAGATACTTCTGCCGGGTCAAGCGCGATGTCCTGGACGCGTTCATCACATCGTCGGGCCTCGAGAAGCTCGAGAGGCGGAGGGCGGAGGACGAGTTCGTCTACCAGAACAGCTTCAGGACGAACCACAAGTACTACGCGTCCTCGGGGATGTCGGCGTTCGTGATGTCCCACGGGCGCAACATGCTCGTGCTCAAGATCGTGGGGTACGCCGAGGACGTCATCACCTACTACGGCATGGAGGACTTCAAGGCCCACATATGGATAGGGCACCAGCGGTACCCCACGAAGGGCCGCGTGTGGCACCCGGGCGGGGCGCACCCGTTCATCGGCCTCGACGAGGCCCTAGTGCACAACGGTGACTTCGCGAACTACCACACGGTCTCCGAATACCTCGCGCAGCGGAACATCGTGCCTCTGTTCCTGACGGACACCGAGGTCTCCGTCCTTCTGTTCGACGTCCTGAACAGGACCTACGGCTACCCGTTGGAACACATAATCGAGGCGCTCGCGCCCACGACCGAGAGGGACTTCGCACTCCTCCCAGACGAGAAACAGAAGGTCTACAAGGCGATTCAGAGGTCGCACATACACGGCTCCCCGGACGGCCCGTGGCTGTTCATCATCGGCAGGAACTCGTACTACGACGGCAGGCTCCAGCTGATGGGCATTACCGACACGTCGATGCTCAGGCCGCAGGTGTTCGCTCTCGTCGACGGCGATGTCCAGATAGGCCTCGTCGCCTCGGAGAAGCAGGCGATCGACTCCGCGCTGCAGAGCATCTCGAAGGAGTTCCCGTCCGTCCCGAGGTACGCTGACAGGTACTGGAACGCGAGGGGCGGGAGCCATACGGACGGCGGCGCGTTCGTGTTCTCCCTGCATCCCCAGCCCGAGACCCCGGGATCCCTCAGGCTCATATGCACGAACAAGTTCGGCTCGATGGTCACGTCCCAGCACACGGGTTGGGACAGGACCTCCGACCTGGCGCTCACCAAACGCCTCCCCAGGTCACCAAAGGCCGGCGACCTGGGAGACGAGTTCGCCACGCGCAAGGAGCCGATCCCCGAGTTCAAGCTCTTCGCGCGCAGGCTGCCCGAGCTGAAGGTCTCGGAACTCAACTCCCTCTTCGCCCAGATCATCCGGTCGGCGTCCGCGAGCGGCCTCGCCGCCGAGGAGTACCTCGAGATACTCACGCTCATGATCGACCGGCGGTACCCGACCGGCCCGTTCAGGAGGAGCAGGATAGTCGAGAAGGCCAACGACGCCGTCGAGACGATCCTGAGGTCACTCCCGAGGGTCGAGTCGGACGCCACCTCGAACTACATGCTGGTGGATCTGAAGAACAAGGACAAGCTCAGGCCGCCCCCGTCCCCGTACGGCAAGCTCGCGATCGACTGCGAGGGCTTCCCGATGGAAGGCGAGGGCGGCGTCTCGTTCGTGATCAAGGCCGCGAGGGACTTGGGCTGGAACAACGTCATCGTGTTCGGCGCCCAGGGCCAGCGGTTCTTCGGGTGCGGTCTCGGGCCTAGGTCCAAAGGCTTCAGGATAGACGTCTACGGCAGCCCCGGCGACTATCTCGCGTCCGGCCTGGACGGGGCCGAGGTCTTCGTCCACGCTAACGGCCAGGACCAGCTCGGCCAGATATTCAGCTCGGGGAAGCTGGTCGTGCACGGGGACGTCGGGCAGACATTCCTATATGGCGCCAAGGGCGGGGAGTCGTTCGTGCTCGGGAACGCCGCCGGGCGCCCCCTGATCAACGCGGTGGGGAAGCCCAGGGTGGTCATCAACGGGACTTGCCTCGACTACCTCGCGGAGTCGTTCATGGCGGGCAACCCCCTGTACGGTGGGGGCTTCGTCGTCCTGAACGGCGTGGCCTTCGACGGGAACGGCGACCTCACGGAGCTGCCCGAACCGTATCCGGGAGGGAACCTGTTCTCGCTCGCGTCCGGTGGGGCCATCTACGTCCGCGACCCGAAGCGGCTCGTGGGGGAGGAGCAGCTGAACGGCGGCAGGATAACTCGGCTTATGCCCAAGGACTGGGACCTGATACTGCCATATCTGAAGGAGAACGAGCGCCTGTTCAACATACCCATCGAGGACTTCCTGCTCAAGGTGGACGGGGTCAAGAAGCATCCGGGGGATGTCTACAGGAAGATCGAGGCGATGCCCCGCATCACCTTGGCCGGCAAGACGCAGGTCCAGGACCTGGGCGAGTGAGCGAGGGCTGGCATCGGGGCCGGGAGTCGCCGGCGACCGCGCCCCGCACCCAACGGTTCCGGAAGCAAGTTGATATACCTCCCTGCGCTTCGCTCGGTGTACGA
>JBFXGF010000190.1:0-3225 GCA_050178275.1 Thermoplasmata archaeon
GGATGCACTGCGCCACGTGCTCGACCGCGGTCCAGGACGCGCTGAAGGCGGTCCCTGGGGTGACCGACGCGAAGGTCAACTTCGCGCTCGGAAAGGCCTCCGTGCGGTACGACTCCTCCGCGGCCTCCCCGGCAGACCTGAGGGCGGCCGTGGAGGGTTCAGGTTACTCTGTCCTGGAGGTGGAGGGTGTCCTCGCGGAGAGGATCGCCAGGAAGGCGGAGCTCGACGAGGGGTTCAGGGACCTCGTGGTGGCCCTAGCGTTCGCTCTCCCCATCGCGGCGATATCCATGACCCACATGTTCTGGCCCGAGGGGCTCCTCTCAGAGCACGCCAGGAACTTCGTCCTGCTCGCGCTGGCGGTCCCCGTCCAGTTCTACGCGGGGCTGAGGTACTACAGGGGCGCGCTCAGGGCGTTCAGGAACAGGAGGGCGAACATGGACACCCTCGTGGCCGTCGGCACGTCCGCCGCCTTCCTGTACAGCCTCGCCGTCACGCTCGTCCCGGGCGCTTTCAGCTCCCACGACGTGTACTTCGACACATCCGCGGTCATAATCACCCTGGTCCTCGCGGGCAAGTATCTGGAGCTGAGGTCGAGGGGCGCCACGTCCGAGGCGATCATAAGGCTGATGGACCTCCAGCCGCAGACCGCCCTGAAGGTCGTCGGGGGAGCTGAGGTGACCGTCGGCGTCGACGAGCTCGTCGAGGGCGACGTCGTCATCGTGCGGCCAGGCGAGAGGTTGCCCGTGGACGGCGAGGTCGTGCGCGGCGTGTCGACGGTGGACGAGTCCCTGGTCACGGGGGAGTCCATCCCCCAGGAGAAGGCGGAGGGGGCGCAGGTCACCGGCGGCACCGTGAACATGTCCGGGCTGCTCTCGGTGAAGGCGACGCGGGTCGGCAGGAACACCACGCTGGCCCAGATAGTCAAGCTCGTGGAGGACGCCCAGGGCACCAAGGCCCCTATCGAGAGGTTCGCGGACACGGTCGCCGGGTACTTCGTGCCCGCCGTCCTGTCGGTCAGCGCCGCGACATTCCTGTTCTGGTACTTCATCGGCTCCGGGCTATGGGAGGTCGGGGACGCGCTCTCGTTCTCCCTGACAGCCTTCGTCGCCGTCCTGGTCATCGCGTGCCCCTGCGCCCTGGGGCTCGCCACCCCCACGGCCATCGTCGTCGGCACGGGCCGAGGGGCCCAGCTGGGCATACTCATCAAGGACGCCGCCGCCCTGGAAAGGGCCAGGGACCTCACGACGGTCATACTGGACAAGACCGGCACGCTGACCGAGGGGGAGCCGAAGGTTGTCGCGGTCAGGCTGGGCGGGGCGACGAGCGAGAAGGAGCTGCTGCGTCTAGCCGGGAGCGCGGAGAAGGGCTCGGAGCACGTGCTGTCCAAGGCGGTGCTCGTCGCGTCGGAGGCCGCCGGCGTGCCGCTGGAGGCGCCCGGTTCATCCACCGTCCATCCAGGCGAGGGCGTCACCGCGGAGGTCGGAGGCAGGAGCGTCTCCGTGGGGAACCGCAGGATGATGGACAGGCTGGGGGTCCCGCTGGGCGGCCTCGCGGCGGAGATGGACTCGCTCCAGGACCAGGGGATGACCGTCATGGCATGCGCGGCCGACGGGCTCCTGATGGGGCTCCTCGGGGTCGCGGACACGCTCAAGCCGGGCGCTAAGGAAGCCGTCGAGGGACTGAAGGCCATGGGTCTGAAGGTCGTCATGATGACCGGGGACAACGAGAGGACCGCGAGGGCGATATCCGACCAGGCGGGCATATCGGAGTTCAGGGCCCAGGTGCTCCCGGCGGACAAGGCCCGGGCGGTCAGGGCGTTCCAGGAGCAGGGCGAGGTCGTCGCGATGGTGGGGGACGGCATAAACGACGCCCCGGCGCTGGCCCAGGCGGACATAGGCATCGCCTTGGGCAGCGGCACCGACATCGCACTCGAGTCCGGGAACATCGTCCTCGTGGGGGGCGACCTCAGGGGTGTGGCGTCCGCCATCAAGCTCAGCCGGCGGACGTTCAGGAAGATCAGGGAGAACCTGTTCTGGGCGCTGATATACAACACGGCCTCGGTCCCCATCGCCGCGGGGGTCCTGTACCCCCTCACGGGCTGGCTCCTCAGCCCCATGATAGCCGCTGCGGCAATGGCGTTCAGCTCCGTGTCCGTGGTCGCGAACGCGTCGCTCCTGCGCAGATTCGAGCCATGAGGGGGCACTGACAATCAAAAAGGTTATCTTCAGGCTACCCGATAACAGCCACAATCATCCAGGCGACCGAATGGAAGTCGGATGACAGCAACGAGGGCCTGCGGGTCGAAGACCTGACTACGACGTCCCCCGGTCGGGAGTGGTCTTGATGTTCAGCAAGAAGGTGTTTAAGGGATTCTTGGTAGAGCCCGAGGGCCGGCTTTTGAAGGAGTTCGTGTTCAGCACGAAGGGCGAGGTCAGCTACGACGAGGTCAAGCAGGCCACTGCCGGCAAGGGCGACCTCGCGGCGCTCGGCGCTTTCGAGGTCGGCAAGATGGTGGGGACCATCGTCCGGGGCAAGCGGATGCACATGATCCTCGTCGGAAGGGACGTCGTCGAGGACGAGGACGTCGAGTTCGTCAAGGAGATGATCAGCTCCGTGGAGGCGAGCTTCGAGGCGAGCCTGGACTCCAAACTAGCGGACGAGAAGAAGGCCGCGGAGGAGGCCGCTGAGGCCTTGAGGAGGATGAAGGAAGGGGAGGCCGCCCGCGCCCAGGAGATCACGGAGCTGGACCAGCTCAGGGAGGAGCTGGACAAGCTCAGGCAGGACACCGAGGCCTGGCAGAAGGAGCTCGAGGAGTTCGAGGCCGAGGTCACGGACCGGCACACGCAAATCAACGAGAGGGTCACGCTACTGCTCGAGAGGGAGCAGAGCCTCAACCGGAGCAAGCAGGCCTTCGAGGCGGCCTCGGACGCGAAGCGCGACCTCGTGAGGGGCCTGCAGGAGGGCTTCGCCCAATCGGTGGCGGAGTACGAGAAGGGCTACTCCAAGCTCGCGCGCGACAGGCAGGAGCTCACCGAGAGCCAGGAGAGGCACAGGGCGGAGCTGGAGGCGTATCAGGCGCAGAAGGCGGCCTGGGAGAAGGAGGTCGAGAACCTCTAGGCGAGGGCCGACGGCCTGGACGCCGAGAAGCAGGAACTCGAGGCCGAGCGGCAGCGCCTGGACGCCAGGCAGGGCGAGTTCGCGGACGCGCAGACCCAGCTCGAGGAG
>JBFXGF010000191.1:0-3221 GCA_050178275.1 Thermoplasmata archaeon
GGCGGTCCGGGTCCCGGTGATAGCCTCCGGGGGCTGCGGGACGATAGACGATATCGTGTCGGTCCTCACGGAAGGCGAGGCGGACGCCGCGCTCGCGGCGTCGATATTCCACTTCGGACAGCACACGGTCGCGGACGTGAAGAGGGCCCTGGAAGCGAAGGGCGTCCCTGTGAGGTGGGGCTCGTGAGCCAATCTGAGGACAAGGGACTGATGCCAGTCATAGTGCAGGATATCCGGAACAACAACGTGCTCATGCTTGCGTACATGAACGACGAAGCGCTGGAACTCACAAGGACGACAGGGTACATGCACTACTGGAGCAGGTCGCGGGACGCGATTTGGAAGAAGGGCGAGACATCGGGGAACGTGCAGAAGGCCGTGGAGCTCATGGTGGACTGCGACGGCGACGCAATGCTCGCGCGGGTCGAACAGACCGGGGTCGCGTGTCACACGGGGACGTACTCGTGCTTCGCGAAGGACCCGATCCCCCAGAGGGACGTCTTCGCCGAGCTCTGGGATGTCTTCGCGCAGCGCAAGTCTTCCCAGAGCGAGTCGAGCTACACGCGCAAGCTCATGAACGACAGGAACCTCCTGCTGAAGAAGATCGCCGAGGAGAGCTCGGAGGTCATCATAGCGGCGAAGGATGAGGAGCGCGGGGAGGTCGTGTACGAGGCCGCGGACCTCCTGTACCACCTCATGGTGCTGCTGTTCGACGAGGGCATCACGGTCGACGAGATCAAGAAGGAGTTGGAGGGAAGAAGGAGATGAGTGCCAGGAGATGCGACTTCCACACGCATACGACTCTGAGCGACGGCGATCTTCTGCCGATGGAGCTGATCAGGAGGGCCGCAGCCTCAGACCACGCGGCGATAGCGCTGACGGACCACGCATCGTTCTCGAACATCGAATGGACGGTCAAGTCCCTCATACGGGACTGCGAGAAGGCGGATGCCTGGGGAATAAGGGCGATACCCGGCGTCGAGATCACCCACGTCCCCGTGAGGTATATCGATGAGGCCGTATCACTCGCCAGGAAGGCTGGCGCGGAGATAGTGGTCGTCCACGGGGAGACACCCGTCGAGCCCGTCGAGCCCGGCACCGACCACGTCGCGGTCATGAACCAGGGGGTGGACATACTGGCCCACCCGGGGATGATCTCGGAAGAGGACGTCCGGCTGGCGGCGGAGAACGGGATATACCTGGAGATATCGTGCAGGAGGGGCCACTCGCTCGCCAACGGCCATGTCGCGCGCCTCGCCCGGGCGGAGGGCGCGAAGCTGCTGGTGAACACGGACGCGCACTCGCCCTCGGACCTGAGCACCATGGAGTTCGCGAAAAGGGTAGGGCGGGGCGCTGGGATGACTCCGGACGAGGTCACTACCGCACTCGAGTCGAACGCCGACGAGCTTCTGAAGAAGCTCAAGCGCCTCTGACCGCTTCGTTATTAAGGTGGAGGGTGAGAATTAATAAGAGCCCCGCGCCTCCGTGTCCTGAGGGGAGCTTGCGGAATGACGATTGTCAGTATCTCAGTGCCGGAAGACCTCTTGAAGCGGTTCGACGAGATGTCGAAGGCCAAGGGCTTCAGGACCAGGTCCGACTCCGTCAGGGAGGCGATGCGGTCAGCCGTGGACGAGGACGAGTGGGAGGCCTTGGAGGGGAACAACCAGGTCGTGATAACCATGGTCTATGATGAGGCTGGCCCCAGGGGAGAGCTCTCCGTCCTCCAGCACAGGTACGAGGAGGTCCAGATGATGTTGCACCTGCACCTCGAGAAGGGCCAGTGCATGGAGGTCTTCATCGCCCGCGGTTCGAACGCAGTCCTGAGGGAGATCCTGGGGAAGATCAGGAACGTCAAGGGCGTGAGGTCGATACGGTTCATATCGACCTCGGGGCCCTCGCTGTGAGCGCGCAAGGCATTCACTGGGATATCGTGTCGCCGTGCCCCGCGGCCGGCCCACCTGGCCGGCGCCTCACTTGCTGACCCTCATCCACCCACAGGTCATAAGGTTGTACAGCACCAGGAACTCTCCCCACCCGCTGTCCTCGGCGAACGCGATGGTGCGGTAGGTCTCGTAGCCGGTCCGGAAGGCCTGGTTGTGGGAGCCCCAGTATATCGAGACCCCTCCGCACGCGGCGGTCCTGTCAGGGTTGTAGACGTACTTGACGGCGCCGTCGACCAGGTCGACCATGGCCTGAGTGGCTTCCATTAGCTCTGTGTCCTCCGCCATCTCGGGGTCGTCCATGATCTTCCTGCCCAGGTCGACCATGTCCACCTGGTAGTGGGATCCGCAAGACACGTAGTAACTGTCCCTGAGGGCCTTCCTGTAGTTGGATGTGAAGTGTTCGAGCCCCTCGGTCATCTGTTCGACCCAGGTCGTTATGACATCCGCCGACTCGGCCATCTCCATCACGTCCACGACACCCAGCGTGCAGTACCATCCCCATGAGAGCGGCTCGTAGACCTCGATCCAGCCGTCGACCATGTCGACAGCCACCTGGTCCGGGGTCCTCGACGGGTCGAGGGCCACCGGCGTGAACATCTTGTCGTACGGGAACCCATCCCCTGCGACAAGCTCCTCCGACGCGACCAGCAGCTCGACAAGCCCCGTCCTGGCGGCTTGGTAGGTCATCTCTATGCTCGAGCAGGCGCAGGCGTCGAACGCGAGTATGTCGATGTAGACCCCGGCGCCGACGATGGCGTCCTCCATCTCTTGAAGCGTTATGCAGTCGCCACCGGACGAGTCGTCCCAGCAGAAGCCCTTCCATGCGCTCCCGTGGTCCCACGGGATCACGACCAGGTGGTCGGCCGGATAGTAGGTGTCGACCTCCGTGAGGAACCACTGGAAGGTCGCTCCGTCCCCGAAGTTCATCTCGGGGTAGGTATCGACGACTTCGTACGAGCCTCCTGAGATCTCCATCCTCTCGACGCCCTCGGTGCTCAGCCTGTCGATTATGGCCACTATGTTCAGGCCGTCGCTCTCAGGGATGTTCAGGAGGTACGGGAGGCTAGGGTCGTCCCAGTACATCTCCAAGCTGCAATCCGCATCCACATAGAGTGCGATGGTCCAAGTCCCTTCAGAATCGTCTTCCACATTCACGCTCACGTTGCCACCCAGGGAAAACCCGGGCGCAAGCAGTACGATGGCTAGAACAGCACATGCCACTAGGCTACCACGCCTGACCTCCACTACGACTCCCCCTTTGAACGAGGCCCCCTCGAA
>JBFXGF010000192.1:0-3216 GCA_050178275.1 Thermoplasmata archaeon
CCCCTCGTTGTGCACTATGACGACCGCGCCCTCGGAGGCCGTGACCGCGTTCGCCCCGGTGATGCCAACCCTGGCCTCGGACATGTAGGACGCGATCTCGTCCCTCATGACGGACGTGAGTTCCATCGGGTCGTCGCTGACGTCGCGGCCGAAGTGGGACGTGAAGAGGTCCGCGATCTCCCGCCGGGTCATGTGGCACGCGGGCCCCGTCGGGTGCGCCGCCGGGCAACCAGCCAGCTGGATGATCCTGTCACCCAGGTCCGTCTCTATCACCTGAACGCCCTCGCTCGCGAGGCGATCCGAGAGGTGCAGGTCCTTGGTGACATTGGACTTCGACTTGACGACGAGCGCGTGTCCCCTGACCTCCTCGGTGATGACCCTGACCGCGGCCTCCCGCGTCTTCGCGAGGACGACCCTGAACCCGTTCTCCCGGAGACGGGACACGGCCTGCTCGAGAAGCTCCAAGTCGCCGACGGAGGCTTCCTTGACCTTCCTGAGCCGGTCCTTGCGCGCCTCCAGGTCAGGTATCAGGGCGGCGTTCTGGCTCTGCCTGTCCGTGATCGTCCTGAAAGAACGTCTCATCCCGTCCAGGGAGGGACTGTCGGCCACCGCCGACCCTGTGCGCCTCTTGAGATCCATGTGAGCAGCGACTCTGGACTACTGAACCCGGTGGCGGAGGCTCATACCTGCTCTTGCTGAAGGTGCCTCAGCTGGTCCCACTCCACCGTGTGGGCGACCCCCGCCTTCTTGAGCATCCTGCTGAGCTTCTCCGTGACCCTGACGACCTCCGCCGTCTTGACCTCGGACCTGATGTACATCTCCTTCCGGTCGGACCTTTTCGGGAAGACGAGTCTCAGGCGGCCGCGTCGGTTGAAGCCCTCGGGCTTCCTGTTCTTCTCGATATCCATCATGTTGAGCCTCAGGAACATCTGGAACATCTCGTCCTCGTCAGGGACCTGGTCGGTCTCCTGCAGGAAGGTCTTGAGGACCTCGCCGAAAGAACCCTTCAGGTCCTTCCACTTGAACTTGCCTTTGAACACAATGTGGCCTGACTCAGCCTTCATCAGGCCGTTCTGATGTGATATCGTGTATATAACGGTGGTGCGCTCCCAGCTAGGGGCCCGTGAGCGGTGGCACAAGTGATTTATGAGCAGTATGCGATGGAGCCGCCGATGGCCAACGCGCTAACCATTGCTGGCTCCGACTCCGTGGGCGGCGCAGGGCTCCAGGCCGACCTGAAGTCCTTCGAGGCGCTGGGGGTCCACGGCTGCTCCGTGGTCACCTGCGTCACTTCCCAGAACACGAAGAGGGTCTCATCCATCTTCCCCGTCGCGCCCTCGGAGGTCGCCAGTCAGCTACTGTCCGTGCTCGAGGACGTGAAGCTGGACGCCGTCAAGACCGGGATGCTCTACAGCTCTGAGATAGTCAAGACGGTCAGCACGCACCTCAGGGGCGTCAGGGCCCCGATAGTGGTCGACCCCGTCATGACCGCGACCACCGGGAGCGAGCTCCATGTCGAGGGGTTCGTCGAGGCGCTCATATCCAGGTTGCTGCCGATGGCCGCCCTGGTCACGCCCAACTTGCGGGAGGCGGAGAGGCTCTCGGGGGTCAAGGTCAAGGACGAGAGGAGCGCCAAGAAAGCGGCGCGGGAGATCATGGAGCTGGGGCCGGACGCCGTCCTCGTGAAGGGAGGGCACCTGAAGGGCCCGGAGGCGGCGGACTACCTCTGCTGGAACGGCAAGGTCGTGAAGGTCTCCTCGCCCAGGCTCGATGTGGACGTGCACGGGACCGGATGCGTCATGGCGTCCCTGGTCGCGGGGAACCTCGCCCTGGGGCTCGAGCTCGAGGACGCGGTCAGAACGTCCAAGTCGATGATATTCAAGGCGGTGCTGGCGAGGGAGAGGGTCGGCCTCGGGGTGCCGTGCGCGAACCCCCTCGCGGTCCTGAGGATAGAGGCGCAGAAGGCCTCGATGCTCCAGGAACTGGATGACGCCGCCGCGAGGCTGGAGCTGATGATGGATTCTACGCTCCTGCCCGAAGTCGGGACGAACATCGGCTACGCCGTGCTGGGCGCGCTCGAGCCCGACGAGGTCGCCGCGCTGGAGGGCAGGATCGTCAGGCGCGGGACCAAGGCCCGGAGGACGGGCTGCGCGAGGTTCGGGGCGTCCAAGCACGTGGCCAGGATAGTGCTGGCGATGTCGTCCCGGGACCCGGATGCCAGGTGCGCGCTGAACATCAAGTACTCCGAGGACAACCTGGCCCTGTGCAGGAAGGCCAAGCTGTCCGTGGCCTCCTTCGACAGGGCGAAGGAGCCGAAGGGGGTGTCATCGATGACCTGGGGGGTGCTCGACGCGATCGACAGGCGCGGGAACGTTCCGGACGTCATATTCGACAGGGGCGGCATGGGGAAGGAACCCATGATCAGGCTCCTGGGCGGGTCGCCGCAGGAAGTGCTTTTCAAGCTCGAGAGGATAGTCGCGGGCAGGCCAAGAGGGTGACACGATGAAGGTTGCGATGTTCGCGGACTCCTTCTACCCGACCGTGGACGGCGCGATCGTGTCCATGGAGACCCAGATCAAGGGTCTGGAGGCGAAGGGGCACGAGGTCGTCGTGTTCGCCCCGGACACGCCGAACAGGGTCGAGTACCCGAGGACCGTCCACTACCTCCCATCCATCGAGTTCAGGTCGTACAAGGGGTACAGGATCGTCTACGCCGCGCCGAGGATGATGGAGTGCCTCAGGAAGGAGAAGGCCGACGTGCTCCACTGTCACGGGGTCGCGTCCATGGCCATCCTGAGCCTCACCGCGGCGAGGGCGCTGGACATACCGCACCTGCTCACGTTCCACACGATGGCGAACGAGGCGGTGAAGTACTACTCCTTCCTGCCGATGCGGGACGACCTGCTCGTGCCCTCGGTCTGGATATACCTCAGGAACATGATGAGGAGGCCGGAGGTGGTCATCGCGCCGTCCGCGCCCATCAAGGACGAGCTGCTGTCGAACGGCGTGAGGATGCACGCGTGCGAGGTCGTCCCGACGGGCGTCGACCTCGCGAGGTTCTCGCCCAAGAACTACGACAGGGACTTCCTCAAGCGGTTCGGCCTGGATTAGCCCCCATTTTTTCCCACGGATTTTCGGCGCTACATCTTTCATCAGCCGCTTCATGGTGATGTCATCTCATCGCCTCTGCGTGGACTCAGGGGTTACAACAGCAGG
>JBFXGF010000193.1:0-3159 GCA_050178275.1 Thermoplasmata archaeon
CAAGATCATAGGCCTTCCCAAGGAACTAGAGGGTGAGCTGGTGCACCAGTTCGGGAAGAACTCGTTCAGGCTGTACAGGTTGCCGTCCCCCAGGGCCGGCCAGGTCATAGGCCTGCTGGGCCCGAACGGCATCGGGAAGACCACGGCGATATCCATCCTGTCGGGCCAGGTCGTCCCGAACCTGGGAGAGTTCAAGAAGCCCGGGGACTGGGACGCGGTGCTGGAGAAGTACGCCGGGACCGAGTTGCGCGAGTACTTCAAGGGACTCGCGGACGGCAAGACGAGGACCGCCCTCAAACCGCAGTACGTGGACAAGCTGCCCTCGGTGCACAAGGGCGAGGTCAGGGCGCTCCTGGCCAAGGTCGATGACGGCTCGAGGCTGAGGGAGACCGCGGAACTGCTCGCGATCGACAACATACTGGACAGGGATGTGGCCAAGCTCTCGGGCGGGGAGCTCCAGAGGGTCGCGATCGCGGCCACGATGCTCAAGGACGCCGACGTCTACTTCTTCGACGAGCCGTCGTCGTACCTGGACATCTTCCAGAGGCTGAAGGTCGCGAAGGTGGTGCAGGACCTCAGCACGAGGAAACAGGTCGTGGTCATAGAGCACGACCTCGCCATCATGGACTTCCTTGCGGACCTCGTCCACATCATGTACGGCTCGGAGGGGGCGTACGGCGTGATGGCCCAGCCCAGGCCTGTGCGGACCGCCATCAATGTGTACCTCGAGGGCTACATGAGGGAGGAGAACATCAGGTTCAGGGACACGGAGATCAAGTTCGAGCGGAGGCCGCCGAGGGCCGACTGGCAGTCGGAGCCGTTGGTCACCTTCTCCGCGCTCAGCAAGCGCTTCAAGAACTTCACCCTGCATGTCTCGCCCGGCACCATCAAGAAGGGTGAGGTCGTCGGGGCGGTCGGCCCCAACGCCACTGGCAAGACCACCTTCGTCAAGGTGCTCGCGGGCGAGATCAAACCGACATCCGGAGAGGTGTCGGGCGAGGCGACCGTGAGCTACAAGCCGCAGTACATCAAGCCGGAGTTCGAGGGCACGGTCAGGGACATGCTCAGGACTTCCCTGGGGAAGGACTTCGACGCGGGGTTCTTCCAGGCCGAAGTGGCGCACCCGCTCAACCTCAAGTACCTCATGGACAAGGAGGTCGGCACGCTCTCGGGCGGGGAGCTCCAGAGGGTGTCAATCGCGGAGTGCCTCGGGAGGCAGGCGGACATATACCTCATAGACGAGCCGTCGGCGTACCTCGATTCGTCCCAGAGGATGACGACCTCCAAGACTATCAGGAGGGTCATCGAGAAGCTCGGGAAGTCGGCGCTCGTCGTGGACCACGACGTCTACATGATAGACCTCATATCCGACTCGCTGATGGTGTTCTCAGGGGCCGCGTCCGCGAAGGGACAGGCGGACGGGCCGATGGAGATGAGGGAGGGCATGAACAAGTTCCTGAAGGACGTGGACATCACATTCAGGCGCGACCAGGACACCTCCCGGCCCAGGATAAACAAGAAGGACTCGAGGCTCGACCGGGAGCAGAAGGGTCGGGGCGAGTACTACTACGGCTAGGCCCTGGCGGAGCGGGTCATCCCCTGTTCGCCTGCCTCCACTTGTTCCAGTACACGTACCCGGCGATGATCGCGATGGCCGCGACGAGGACATATAGATCGATGTTGTCGGTCGTCTCCGCGAACCTGCGCCATTCGTCTATGAGCACGTATCCCGCCAGGGCGAGCACGGTCGTCCAGATGAGCGCGCCGACCGTCGAGAACAGGACGAATCTCTTGACGCGCATCTTGCCTATGCCCGCGGGGAACGATATGAAGGAGCGGACGCCGGGGATGGCGTGCCCGAGGAGTATCCCTATGTCCCCGTACTTCGCGAACCATCTCTCGGCGAGCCCCAGGTCCCTCTCGTCCAGCCATATGTACTTCCCGTATTTCTCTATGAGCGGGCGCCCGACCTTGTAGCCGATGAAGTAGGCCACGGTGTTGCCGATCGCGGCCCCGGCGGTCCCGACGACGATCACCAGGAAGAGGTTCATCTCGCCCTCGGCGGCCAAGTATCCCGCGAACGGGATTATCAGCTCGCTGGGGATCGGGGTGATTATGCCCTCGATGGTCATCAGGACGAAGATGCCGGGGTAACCGAGCGTCGATATCAGCTCGATGATCAGGTCTGTCCCCCACTGGACCAGGCTCATCGCCCACCGATGAAGGAGCCTGCATAAAAAGCATTAGGTGGCTCCGAGGACACCGGGCCGGGAAGCATATTAGTACCGGCACGGTCCTCGTGCACGGCGATGTGGCTCACGAGGGTACTGGAGAGCTACAGCGCGATGATGGCCCTTGGGCTCCTCCTCGGAATACTGACCGGGGGCTTCCCCGTGCTGACCAAGGAGATCTCGATGGCGTCCCTCGCCATCCTCATGACCCTCTCCCTGTCGAGGGTGAAGCTCGGCGAGGCGAGGAGCAAGGGCCACGCGAAGGACGCTGTGGTCGCGCTCGCCATCAACTACGGGATGCTCACCGCGGTCATCCTGTTCCTCGGGAGTATGTTCCCAGAGGACCTGTGGTGGGGGTGGGTGCTCATGGCGGCCGCACCCTCTGCCGTGTCCGTCGTGCCGTTCACCACCATCATGGGCGGGAGGACCTCGAAGGCGCTCTTCTCCACATCCGTGAACTACCTGGTCGCGCTCGGCCTGATGCCCCTGATAACCCTGGCGCTGATAGGGTCCGCGGTCTCCGTCGAGAGCCTCGTGACCTCCCTCCTCCTGCTGATAGTGGTGCCCATGGGCCTCTCGAGGGCTCTGGCGAGGGCAAGCGCGCGGAAACGGGACATGTCGATCGCGATGAACCTCTCGTTCGCGGTGCTGATATTCGCCGTCGCTGGGTCGAACAGGGACGCGTTCTTCGAAGACCTCTGGCTCGTGCTCGCGATATCCGCCGCCTGCGTCGTCCGCACATTCGGGACAGGGCTGGGGACGGAGTATCTGCTGCGCGCGCGCGGGACCCCGAAGGAGGAACGCATACACCAAGTGCTCTTCGCGAGCTACAAGAACCTCGGGCTCACCGCCACGCTCGCCATCGCGCTCTTCGAGCCCATCGTGGCCGTCCCCGCGACCATATGCATAGTGTTCGAGGTGGTCTGGG
>JBFXGF010000194.1:0-3116 GCA_050178275.1 Thermoplasmata archaeon
CCCGACCCGCCCAAGACGGTCAGGATAGACGGCTCGGGGGTCAAGTACCCCAACCCTGATGAGCGCAGCACCGCCGCGCTCGTGAGGAACGCCCTTCTGCAGAAGGGCGAGGGCGAGATAAGGTGTTCCCCGGGCATATATGTGTCAGGGAGGGACTACAGGGAGGTCCTGTCGAACATATCCAAGGAGTCCAAGATATTCTACCTCAAGGAGGATGGGCAGGATATCAGGAGCGCGGACTTCGGCCCGGACTGCACATTCGTCCTGGGGGACGACCAGGACCTGTCACCCGAGGAGGAGGAGATTTTGATGGAATACAGCCCCCAGAAGGTCTCCCTCGGGCCGGTGAGCTACCACGCGGACCACTGCATCACGCTTGTGAACAACGAGCTGGACAGGAAGGTCCCCAGGTCAGAATGAACCGGTGTCGGGGACCGGCATGCGCATGTCGGTGTCAGGGGCCTCGACCTCGCCCCCGTTCTCCGGCCATGTGTCGTACTTCGTGACGAACCTGCCGTTGTGGAACTTTATGGAGGCCGACTTGAGCTTGCACTTGTAGAGCCTGACCTTCCGCCCCTTGTAGACCTCCTTCTCGCGGTCTATGGTTATCAGGCCGGCCTGCTCCAGCTCGTGGATCCGCCTGTAGCACGCTGCTATGGGTATCCTGCAGACTTTGCTCAGCCTCTGGGCGGACATCGGGGATGTGTAGGTGAACGCCAGTATCTTCTGGGAGTAATCGTCCGCCAGGAGCTTCGAGACTTCCTTCGACTTGTCTTCGGGGGTCATGTCGGCTCTGGAGATTACAGCCACGGCGGCATTTAAGCAGGTTTTCTTCAGGTTATCAGCGTTGATAAGATACCTGGGGGGCCACCTGACTGTCCTGGCGGGGTCGTTGGGCAGGGGCGGACCCGGGCCACACGCTCGGTCGCGTCGACGCCGCGGGCGACCGATGTTTCGGAGGCCGGTGGACGAACGCGAGCAGCTGGCGGATCGAGTCACTGACCAGCGCGCTAGGCGTCGCGCACGAAAACATTATCTCCCCTGGGATTATCTACTACCGAGGGGAAGGTACCCCATGCCAGTCTGTCCATTGGATTTCAGGTACGGCAGGCCCGAGATGAAGGCCATATTCGACGAGGAGAACAGGCTCCAGAGGCTTCTAGACGTCGAGGCCGCGCTCGCCCTGGCGCACGCCAAGGTCGGCAACATCAAGAAGGACCACGCTGCCATCATCAAGAAGACCGCGTCGACAAGGTACGTCACGCTCGCTCGCGTCCAGGAGATAGACTCCCAGATCAACCACGAGATAACCGCCCTCATCAGGGTCCTGAGCGAGCAGTGCGGCGAGAGCGGCAAGTACGTCCACGTCGGCGCCACGTCGAACGATATACTGGACACCGCGGCCGCGCTCCAGATCAAGGACGCCATATCGGTGCTCGAGAAGGACCTCGCGGGGCTCAGGAAGGCCCTGGCCCAGAAGGCCAAGGAGCACCGTGACTCCATCATGGTCGGCAGGACCCATGGCCAGTACGCGCTCCCCATCACTTTCGGTCTCAAGGTGGGCAACTACGCGCTCGAGGTCCACCGGCACGAGGAACGCCTCAGGGAATGCTCCTCGAGGATACTCGTGGGGAAGATGAGCGGGGCGGTGGGCACCGGCGCCGGATTCGGCCCGAAGGCGGTCGAGATTCAGAAAGCGGTCATGGAGGAGCTCGGGCTCGGGGTCGAGGAGGGCCCGACCCAGATAGTCGCGCGGGACAGGTACGTGGAGCTGATGGCCGTCCTGTGCAACGTCTCATGCTCCATCGAGAAGTTCTCCACGGAGGTCAGGAACCTCCAGAGGAGCGAGATCGCGGAGGTCTCGGAGCCTTTCGACGAGAACACCCAGGTGGGCAGCTCGACCATGGCCCACAAGAAGAACCCCGTGACGGCCGAGAATGTGTGCGGGCTCGCCCGGATAGTGAGAGGGTTCATGTCACCCGCGTTCGAGAGCGCCGTGCTCTGGCACGAGCGTGACCTGACGAACTCCTCGGCCGAGCGGTTCTTCGTGCCGCACGCGTTCATACTCCTGGACGACATGCTCGCCAAGGTGACCAAGCTCTTCGCGGGGCTGGTCGTGAACAAGGAGAACATGGAGAGGAACCTGGCCAGGGCCGGGAGCGTCATAATGGCGGAGTCCGTCATCCTGGCGCTCGTCGGGAAGGGTATGGGCCGGCAGGAGGCCCACGAGCTCATCAGGAAGTGCAGCATGGAGTCCCAGCGCGCGTGCGAGGACTTCAAGTCGTACCTGATGAGGAGCAAGGAGGTCTCGTCCTTGCTCTCCGAGGCGGAGATAGATGCCGCGCTGGACCCGAGGGCGTACCTGGGGACGACCGGTCAGACCGTGGACAACATCCTCAGGACTGTTGGCTAGGAAAGGTAGAAATAGGCAGGCTTTTCTCCCGAACCATCACAAGGGCCGTTAGATCAGCGGAAGATCGCATGCTTCGCAAGCATGAGGCCGTGGGTTCAAATCCCACACGGTCCACCATTCTCCTGGCTAACGCCAACAATTCCACTTTCCGGAATTATGGCCGCTTTTTGGTATTGGGCGTACTTGAGCATGGTCGCGCTCTGGTCCTCGAGGTCCAACCCGAGATACAGGCTCGTGGTCTTCGTATCCGAATGGCCCAGGATGTTGGCTATGTTCTGCACCCTAGGATCCGCCCGGTACATCATCCGCCCACACGTCCTTCGGAGCGTGTGGTGCGTGAAGTCTAGCCCCGTCCGCCGGGCAAGCCCGGCTAGGACGTTGTCCAGGGCAGACTTCTTGTACGGCAGGACGGCCCCCGCGCGCTCATAAACAAGCAAACTGTCCGGCACGACCACCTCAGGGTTCTTGGCCTTCGCCTTCGCTACAACAGCATCCCTGAGCCTCAGGTAGCCCTCGAGCTCGGCGGCGGTATCGGGATGCCAATGGACCTCCCTAGGCTTGCCGCCGTGCCTGCCCTTGCCTAAGACCCGGACTGTGCAGAGCCTCCCGGGTCTGAAATCCGAGACGCGCAACCTCAGAACCTCTATGCGCCTCAGCCCTAGGTCAAGCTCGCAGTGTACCACCATACGCTCTATGCCCTCAG
>JBFXGF010000195.1:0-3085 GCA_050178275.1 Thermoplasmata archaeon
GCGAGGTGAAGTTGTCGTTCAACCGCGACTTCTCCGACTCGCTCGTGTCCAATCTGATGTTCAAGGATTTCTCGAAGAACTACTTCATGAGGACCGTCGTGCCATCGAGTTGGACGGACTCGGACGAGGGCGCCCTGTTCTCGGACAAGAAGGAGGACGGGCTCATGGAGTCCCTCGTGAACTTCCTGGACGCCAACGCCCCCGGGAGCCTGGTCATAATGGACTCCCTCACGGACCTCATCGTCTCCGACACCGTCAAGTTCGAGGACGTGGTGTCCCTGATGAAGGGGATCCAGAGGATGGCCAAGAAGTGGGGCGCCGTGTTCTACGTCATACTCACCGACGGCATCCTGGACAACCGCAAGCAGCAGATGATCATCGACAGCGTGGACGGCGTCTTGAAGTTCGAGTGGGCGAAGTTCCATCACACTTCGAAGAGGCAGAGATACCTTTACGTGGAGAAGTTCATGAGCGTGCTGCCGCACCTGGACCAGGAGAGGATCGCGAGGTTCGCGACGCTCATAACCTCCCAGAGTGGGTTCGTCGTGATAAACACGGAACGGGTGGGATGACGACATGGCTTCGGGCAGGGTAAGGACTGGCGTGGACGGCCTGGACGAGATGCTCCAAGGAGGGTTCCCAGAGAACCACATCGTGGTGGTCATGGGCTCCTTCGGTACCGGAAAGACCACCATGGCACTTCAGTTCATGATAGAGGGTCTCAAGCACGACGAGCCGTGCATCTTCATATCCCTCGAGGAGGACAGGGACTCCATAACAAGGAACGCGGCCTCCTTCGGCTGGGACATCGCGAAGGCGATGGACACGAAGAAGCTCGGCCTGTTCAAGCTCGAACCATCGGACGCGAAGACCACGGTCATGAAGATCAAGAGCGACTTGCCGAAGTTCATCAAGAGCTTCGGGGCGAAGAGGGTCGTCGTGGATTCCGTCTCGCTCCTCAACATGATGTTCGATGACGACACGGAGCGGAGGACCAACCTGTTCAATCTCTGCCAGCTGCTTAGGAGCACTGGCGCCACCATCCTCCTCACGGCCGAGGTGAAGGACGAGAACCCGAGGTCGTCCAGGGACGGCCTGGCGGAGTACACGGCTGACGGCGTCGTGCTCCTCCAGTCGGACGAGGCCAAGGACGGCGGGGAGGTCCAGCTCACCGTGAGGATACTGAAGATGCGGAGGACGGGCCATTCCAGGCGCGTCAAGCCTTACTCGATCACGGACAAAGGCATTGTCGTCCACGCCGGCGCGGACGTGTTCTAGTCCCTGTCAGCTCGCTCCACTCACTTCGGGGCCATCCCCTGGCCTATGACTGCCCCGAGCCTACGGAGGCCCTCCGTGATCTGGTCGTCCGCGGGGTACGAGAAGTTGAGTCTCAACGTGGAGAACCCGTCCCTCGGGTTCGGGAAGAACGCCCTCCCGGAGACGAACGCCACCTTCTTCTTCAGCGCCTCCTCGAGAAGTCTGGGGGACTCCAGCCCGTCGGGCAGGGTGACCCACAGGAACATGCCGCCCTCGGGCTCCACCCAGGTGAGGCCCTCGGGCATGAACTCGTCCATGCCCGCCAGCATGATCTTGAGCTTCCTCCCGTAGATCTCCTTGATCTTCCCTATCTGCCTGTCCATCAGCTTCCTGGCCATGTACTCGTTCGCTATCGCCTGGGAAAGAACGTTCGTGCACACGTCGGACGACTGCTTCGCGATGACGAGCTTCTTGAGTATCTCCGGGCTCGCGACGACCCATCCCACCCTGAGTCCGGGGGACAGGACCTTGGAGAAGGTCCCCATGTAGACGACCCTCCCCTCGTCGTCGAACGCCTTGATCGGTTTCAAGTGCTCACCCACGTACCGGAGCTCCCCGTACGGGTCGTCCTCCAGTATGACAAGGTCGTACTCCGACGCGATGTCCACGAGGCGTTTCCTGTTCGCCTCCGGCATGGTCACGCCAGCGGGGTTGTGGAAGTTGGGGAGCGCGTAGACTATCTTCGGGTGTTGCCCCCTCTTCGCGAGCTTCTTCAGGCACTCCTCGAACAGGTCCATGCGCATGTTGTTCTCGTCGATCGGCACCGGCTCGAAAGTCGCCTGGTACGTCCCGAACCCGGTCAGCGCCGTGAGATAGGTCGGCGCGGAAATCACGATGATGTCCCTCGGGTCGATGAACATCTTCCCCATCAGGTCTATCACCTGCTGCGACCCGCTGACCACGAGCACGTCGTCCGGGGAGGCGACCATGCCCTTTCCCCTCATGCGGTCCGCGATGGACTGTCTCAGGGGGGCGTATCCCTCGGTGACGCCGTACTGCAGCACCTTCTCGCCGTCCTTCGAGAGCACATCCGAGGCGATGTCGCGGATCATGTCAGCAGGGAAGGTCTCGGCGCTCGGCATCCCGCCGGCGAAGGAGATCATGTCGGGCATCTGCAGCAGTTTCAACAGTTCCCTCACGTCCGACGCCTTCATCTCGCTCGCCCTCTGCGAGAAGTGTCTGGAGAAATCGGGGGCCAACTCTCTCACCTCGTGGCGGTGGAGGGGTCACATGGCGCATAATGTTTTTCGAATTACTATCCGCGGCGGCCGGTTTATGGGAGCTACCAGCCCGTCGGTCAGCGTTCCCGCGCGATACCAAAACCATTAAAAGGAGCCATTGCTTACAACGCCATCGTCAGCCATGAAGATGATACGCCAGGGCAAAGTGAAGGACGTGTACGAGGTGGACTCGCACACGCTAGAGTTCGTCTTCTCAGACAAGATCAGCGTGTTCGACAAGATCATACCGTCCCTCATCCCGCACAAGGGTGAGACCCTGTGCAGGACGAGCGCCTTCTGGTTCCAGGTCGCGCGCTCTTGCGGCATCAAGACGCACTTCAAGGAGTTCATCCCGCCCAACAGGATGCGCGTCCACAAGGTGCAGGTCCTGGACCCCTCCAAGCTGACGAGGAAGAGCACCGACTTCCTGGTGCCTCTGGAGGTCATCTGCCGGTACTACGTGGCTGGCTCGCTCTGGGACAGGGTCAGGAGCGGAGAGGTCAAGCCGTCCAAACTCGGGTTCAAGGGCAACAAGGACATCAAGTACG
>JBFXGF010000196.1:0-3085 GCA_050178275.1 Thermoplasmata archaeon
TACCCGACAGGCAGCTGGCCTGCGCACCGGCGTCGTCCCAGGAGGGCCAGGACTGCTTCGCCGCCATGAGCGCGGCGGCGAACTACGCGTGGGCGAACAGGCAGCTGATACTGCACTGGCTGAGGGAGTCGTTCGAGCAGGCGCTCGGGAGGAAGCCCGAGGAGATGGGCATGTCGTGCGTGTACGACGTGGCCCACAACATCTGCAAGCTCGAGGAGCACCAGTTCGAGGGCAGGAGGGTGAAGGTCTACGTCCACAGGAAGGGCGCCACCAGGGCCTTCGACGACAGCAGGTCCGAGGTGCCCCCGAAGTACAGGTCCGTTGGCCAGCCGGTGCTGATACCGGGGGACATGGGCAGCGCGAGCTACGTGCTCGTGGGAACCGCCCAGGCGATGGCCGAGACCTGGGGGTCGACCTGCCACGGCGCTGGCCGGCTGATGTCCAGGAGCCAGGCCACGAGACAGTTCACCGCGAACGGCGTGGTCGAGGCGCTGCGCTCGAGAGGGGTGTACATACGAGCGGCCTCCAGGGACGGCATCATAGAGGAGGCGCCTGGGGCGTACAAGGATGTCGACGACGTCGTGCGGGTCGCCCACGGCGCGGGCATATCGAAGCTCGTCGCGAGGCTGCGTCCCATGGGCGTCATGAAGGGCTAGCGTCAGAGCCCGAGTACCTTCCGCGCGGCCTTCGCCACCTTGGCCTTGTGCTTCTCGGGGCACGCGACCATGACTGCCCAGTCGTGCGCCCTCCGGGTCTGCAGCGCGGACGCGATCGGGCTCAGCCTCGGCAGGAGCCTGATCTTGTTCTGCTCGAGTATCCTCACGTCCGTGAGGGTCATCCTCGGCTCAGATACTGGGAGCTCGGACGAGGGGACATCGATGATCACGTGGCCGGGCTCCAGCCCCGCCCTGGAGGCGATCTCCTCCTCGGCCTTCCTGCGCCTCTTCATACCGCCGAGCAGGTCGACCTCGTCCCACTGGCCCTCGGCCACGTCGGTCACCGAGAGCGCGTAGGCCTTCTTGAACAGCCTCCGGTACTTGATCAGGGTGGCTATCTCGGCGCCCAGGCCGCCCTCTGAGCGGAGCCGGGACAGGAGGGTGGCGTCGGTCATCTGGTGCATCGAGTAGATGTCCTCGGGGCCGAACCCCTCGACCGCCTTCGCGAGCATCAGCTCGGATATCCTGACGGTCTTGTGGAAGTAGACCGACGTGAACATGAGCGAGCGCGCCACCAGCATCCCCTCGACCGCGCTCAGGCCACCCCTCTCGATCACGAGGTCCCCGTTGAACAGGTCGAAGGTCTCCACCAGGCGGTCCAGGTCTATCACGCCGTACGCCACGCCCGTGTAGTGCGCGTCCCGCACGAGGTAGTCCAGCTGGTCGGCGTCGACCGAGCCGCTGACGATCTGCGACAGGTACCTCCTGCTGTTGAAGTGCGCCTGCCCGTCGTGCCGGTCGAGCCCCTTGGGGCGTCTCTGGGCGACCGCGCCGTCCAACAGCCCCGCGACCGCCTTCGGGTCCAGGCCCATGCGCTCGATCGCCTCGGGGACGGACACATACTTCCCGAGGATGACGCCCTCCTCCTCGGAGAGGACGGTGTCCTCGCCCCTTATGAGCCTCCGGGATATCTCGGCGTGGTCTATCCCGAACTGTTCGTGCAGGACCATCTCGAACGTGTGCGAGTAGGGGAGGTGACCGATGTCGTGCAGGAAGGCCGCGGCCATGACCTGCCTGGCCTCGTCCCGGTCCAGCCCGAGCGAGTCGCATATCCTGCGCGCGACGGCGAACGTGCCGAGCGAGTGCTCGAACCGCGTGTGGTTCGCCCCCGGGTAGACGAGGTACGCGAGCCCCAGCTGGTGTATGCTGTGCAGCCTCTGGAGCTCCGGGGCCTCCGCGAGCGGCAGGAACTCCTTGTCCACCCGTATGCTCCCGTGGACGGAATCCCTGATGATCTTGTACTCGACCATCGGGGCCGATGACTCCCTTATCCGGATATAATGGTTGGCTGAAACTGTGTGCGCGCGGACGCCGGGGACATTATTAGATGTGATATTGAAGGACAAACGCTTTTAAGAGGGGTAGGCCATGCTTTTAACAACCTCACCACCCCCGGAGGGGCTAATCGATGGCTTCACACTCAGGCGCGGATAGCGAAGACAGGGTTCAGTTGTACATAGACGGCTTCGACTCGAAGATAGGTGGCGGTGTCAAGAAGGGACACGTCGTCCTGCTCGCGGGGACCCCGGGCACGATGAAGTCATCGATAGCGATGAACATGCTCATCAACAACGTCCGCAAGAAGGGCGTCAACGTGCTCTATGTGAGCATCGAGGAGAGCAAGGAGAGCCTCCTGACCGCGATGGACATGCTCGGTCTTGGGGACGTCGACGAGAACAAGTTCTTCATCGTGGACATCGGGAAGCTGAGGCTCGAGCACTCGGACGCGGACGTGGGCAGGGACTGGTTCAAGATACTCAAGGAGTACCTGAGGAAGAAGGTCGAGAACGAGGGCGTCGAGATCGTGGTCGTCGACTCCCTGACGGCGATCTACTCCCTCGCGACGATACCCAACCCGCGCCAGGAGCTGTTCCACTTCTTCGGGTTCCTGAAGAAGCTGGGCGTCACGACCTTCCTCATCTCGGAGACGCAGCAGAACGGGCAGGTGTTCGGGCCGTACAACGAGGACTTCCTGGCCGACGGGACGATACTGCTCAGGTTCGTGGAGGTCGGCGAGACGGACGTACAGCTGAGGCTGAGGGCCGTGAAGCTGAGGCACTCGAAGATACATCACGGGTACATGACGCTGCTCTACAAGGACGGCAGGTTCTCGGCGATAACGCCGCTCGCGGAGTGAGCGCTGACCGCTGGGGCGCGTCAGGGTGACGAAGGCGCGCGGGGGCTCCGGCGCCTGTGGGCTCTTCTCAGAAGCCGCCCTTGACCTTGTTCCTGTCGATCTTGATGGCCCTCGGGGTCACCATCAGCAGGTTCTTGCCGACGCCCGCGACATCCCCGTCGACGTCCCTGGCGACGTTCTTGAGCTCGGCCGTCAGGCGCTTCATCGTCAGGTCGTCGTTCGCGACGGACGT
>JBFXGF010000197.1:0-3031 GCA_050178275.1 Thermoplasmata archaeon
CCGGAGTACCACAAGCGCCTGAAGAAGCTGTACGACTAGTACGGCATCCTGTACGGCGTGGACGAGGTCCAGTGCGGCATGGCCAGGACCGGGAAGTGGTGGGCGATCGAGCACTTCGGCGTGGTGCCTGACATCATATGCAGCTCCAAGGCCCTCGGGGGCGGGATATCCCTGGGCGCGACCATCGGCCGCGCGGAGATATTCGACTGGGACGCCGGGTCCCACTGCACCACCCTCGGAGGCACGCCGGTCGCGTGCGAGGCCTCCCTGGCGACCATCAGGGTCATCGAGAAGGAGAAGCTGATGGAGAACGCCACGAGGATAGGCGACCACATAATGAAGCGCATGAGGGAGGTCATGGAGACCTCCGAGATCATCGGCGACGTCAGGGGCAAGGGCCTCATGATCGGCGTCGAGATCGTCAAGGACAAGAAGTCGAAGGAGAAGTTCGGCGATGGCGCCCACGACATCATCCACAAGGCCTGGAAGAAGGGCATCGTGGCCATAGGCGCGGGCGAGAACAGCTTCAGGATAGCGCCCCCGCTCGTGATCACGAAGGACCAGGCCGACTTCGGGGTCGATGTCCTCACGGAGTGCATCAAGGAGGTAGAGAAGGAGAGATGAGCCGCCGGCCCGTGTCCGGCGGCCGCGCCTCCCCAAACCCTTTCGTACGGGTTTCGTACTGATATGGAGCGAGAGTTAGGAGTCTGATATCATGAACACAAGCAAGAAGTGGAAGCTCAAGGGGCCGAAGATCGTGGTGGAGCCGCCAGGCCCCAAGTCGAAGAAGATACTGGCTCGGAAGGAGAAGTGTGTCACTGACGGGATCAGGATCGGGCTGCCGACCGCGCTCGATGTGGCCGAGGGCCCGTTCATGAGGGATGTGGACGGCAACGTGTTCCTCGACTTCACATCGGGCATAGGCGTGCACAACTGCGGCCACAGGGCGGACGCCATGGTAAAGGCGTGCAAGGACCAGCTGGACAAGTTCATACACATATGCGTGATGGTCTCGCCCTACGAGTCCTACATCAAGCTCGCGGAGGAGATGGCCAAGATATGCCCCGGCAAGCTGCAGAAGAGCATATTCCTCAACAGCGGGTCCGAGGCGATCGAGAACGCCCTCAAGATCGCGAGGTCGTACAACAAGAAGAAGTGGATCGTGTCCTACAGGACCTCGTTCCACGGCAGGACCTTCATGGACATATCCCTCACCGGCAAGGAGAAGCCGTACAGGGACGGTTTCCACCCGCTGGTGCCGTATGTGCAGCATGTGGACTTCGCGTACTGCTACAGGTGCCCGCTCCAGCTGGAGCACCCGTCGTGCAAACTCGCGTGCGCGGACACCATCAGAACGGTCATCGAGACGGCCCCGCTCGCGGGTGACGTGTGCGCGTTCGTGGCCGAGCCCATCCAGGGGGAGGGTGGCTTCATCAACCCGCCCCCGGGCTACTGGGAGAAGATCCGGAAGATCTGCGACGACAACGACATCGTCTTCATAGACGACGAGGTCCAGACGGGCTTCGGCAGGACGGGCAAGATGTTCGGGATACAGCACTGGGACGTGGTGCCCGACATCATCGTGTCAGGCAAGGGCCTGTCCCTGGGCATGCCGCTCGGGGGCGTCACGGGCAAGGCGGAGATCATGGCGACCCCGCCGCCCGCGAGCCTGGGGGGCACCTACGGGGGCAACCCGGTGTGCTGCGTCGGCGCGATCGAGTCAATCAGGATGACCAAGAAGGCGCTGCCGAACACGAAGATGATCCACAAGGTCGAGAAGAAGCGCCTGAACGAGTGGAAGGCGGAGTACGAGGTCGTGGGCGACGTCAGGGGCGTGGGCGCGATGATGGGCATCGAGCTCGTCAAGACCAAGGCGGGCAAGGAGCCGGCCACGGAGCTGGCGAGGGCCGTCCAGCTGAACTGCTTCAAGAAGGGCCTGTACATCCTGACGGCCGGACAGTACGGCAACGTCGTCAGGCTGCACCCACCGCTGATCATCGGCCAGAGACTGCTCGTGAAGGGCTTGGACATACTGGAGTCCGCCATCGCCGAGGAGTCGAAGAAGGCCGGGCTCGCGTAGGCGCGAGAAGGCCCCAAACACCTTCCCCAAACCGCTTCCCGGTTTTCACATCCGCCCGCCCTCTCGGGGCCTGGCCAGGCGGACCAAAACGTATATACACAGGGAGCACATTTGGGCAAAACTGGGCCTTGTCCATAGAATGTAACTACGGATTCAAGGCCCGGAGTCGAACATATTCCTAAGTCCGCTCGTAAATGTTGACGGGAGTGCGTTGTCCCAGGCGAACCTGTATGAGGGGGGGCGTCCATCCACGGGTGCGCCCGCGGGGCAGGCTCGACTCAGATAGGATCGGATTGGTCTCAACGACCAAGAGGAATCGATAGGATGGCTGTACTGGACCCGGTTAGCAGGAACTATGGCAGGTTGAAGAACTACGTTAACGGGGAGTGGGTCGACTCCGGATCGTCCAAGGTCCTCGACGTGAGGAACCCGGCGACGACAGAGGTGATCGCCCAGGTCCCCCTCTCCACGAAGGAGGAGACCAAGGCCGCGATCGACATCGCGCACGAGGCTTGGTGGAGCTGGAGGGAGACGGCCCCTGGCGACAGGACCAGGTGCTTCTTCAAGCTCAAGACGATCATGGAGCGCGAGTACGAGACCATCGCGAGGATCATATCCCAGGAGCAGGGCAAGACGATCGACGACGCCCGCGGGGAGACCCGCAGGTGCATAGACAACATCGATGTCGCCGCCGGCATCACGTCCCTGCAGATGGGGTACAACCTGGAGGACGGCGCGGCCTCGAACATAGACGAGGAGGTCATCGTCTCGCCTCTGGGGGTGTTCGCGGCCGTGTGCCCGTTCAACTTCCCGGGCATGGTGCCGTTCTGGTTCTGGCCGTACGCGGTCGCCACGGGCAACATGTTCTTCGTGAAGCCCTCCGAGCAGGTGCCCATCACGACCCAGTACATGTTCAAGCTGATAGACCAGGCGGGCTTCCCGCCGGGCGTG
>JBFXGF010000198.1:0-3006 GCA_050178275.1 Thermoplasmata archaeon
CGCCTCGTTGACCGCGAGCCGGAAGTCTTGGAGGAGGGAGACCGCCTCGGGAGGCAGGTCCGACGCCAGCCTGAACACGACCCCTCTGACAGGCATGGACGCTGGGAGGAACCTCAGTATATAACGGTCCAGCGGCTGCATGTAGTCAAAGGGCGTGTCTTCAGGCACCCCCCTTGGACTTGGCCACCCGAATTGTGACAGAACCACGCCGCGAAAACATTAATAGAAGAGATTGGCATATTAGGCGACAGAGATGGGATGCAAGTGAACGAAGGTACCGACCAGCTTGCCGTATCACCGGAGGACGTCGCGTCCAGCTACCCCGAGGTGCCCCCGCCCCCGCCCGCGGAACAGCCTGAGAAGCGGTCGCGCCCGAGGAAGAAGCACGAAACAGGCTCGGACGCTGTCGGCATGATCTACGGGAATGTCGGCACCCTCAAGTTCAACATGATGCTCACGGCCCCGCTCGAGAAGATGGAGTTCGTCAAGGTGAGCCACCCGATCCACGGGTTCATCCTGGGCCAGGTCTCCGAGGTGGAGAGGCGGACGAACCTGACAGTCGACGGGGTCGAGTCGATGAACAGGGGCACGCCGGTCCCCATCGACGAGAAGGAGCTCGCCATAGTCTCCATCATAGGTTACAGGGACGACAGGCACCTCCTGCAGGTGCCCAGGACCCCCCTCAGGGCGGGGGAGGTCGTCTACAGGGCCGACGAGGAGCTCATCACGGAGGTCGTCGGCATAGTCGAGCACTCGGACGCGGGCGCCTACATAGGCCTGCTCTCCGGCCACGATGTCAGGGTGGAGCTCGACATAAACATGCTCGTCCAGAAGCACGTGTGCATCCTGAGCAAGACCGGCGGCGGGAAGTCGTACTGCTCGGGCGCGATCGTCGAGGAGCTGATGAAGCACAAGGTCACGGTCTGCATCATAGACCCTCACGGCGAGTACTGCACGATGAAGCACAAGGGGGTCGTCAAGAAGACGGCGCGCGACTTCGGCGTGACTCCCAGAGGTTACGAGGACAAGATCGTGGAGTTCGCGACCGACACGAACGCGAACAAGGGCGCGAAGCCCCTGAAGTTCACGCTCCACAACCTAGACGCGAGGGAGATACTGAGCCTCACGAACATCAAGAACGTGCGGTCGTACCTCACGATGCTGAGGAAGGCGATAGACGCGCTCAAGGAGACGAAGGGCAGCTACTCCCTCAAGGACATCATCGCGGTCATCGAGGCGAACGCCGAGCCGTCGAGTAATGGCCTGATCACGGAGCTCGAGTACCTGAACGAGATAGACGTCTTCGCGGAGCAGGGCACGAAGATAGACGAGCTCATCCAGAAGGGTCGGACGACCATCATCAACCTCAAGGGCACGCCCCAGGACATCCAGGAGCTGATAGTCAACAGGATCGGCAACGCGCTCTTCGAGCTGCGCAAGGTCGACAAGATACCGCCCTTGATGCTCGTGGTGGAGGAGGCGCACAACTACTGCCCGCAGCAGGGCATGGCCCTGTGCTCCAAGGTCTTCAGGACCATCGCGTCCGAGGGCAGGAAGTTCGGCCTCGGGCTCATGGTCATCACGCAGAGGGCCGCGAAGGTGGACAAGAACGTGTTGAGCCAGTGCAACACGCAGGTGATACTCAAGGTCACGAACCCGAACGACCTCAAGGCGATCGCGTCCTCCATCGAGGGACTCACGGACGGCATGGAGGAGGAGATACAGCGTCTGCCCATAGGCACGGCCATCATCACGGGGGGCGGCGCGTCGATGCCGTTGTTCGTCGAGATAAGGCCGAGGGAGTCCCAGCACGGCGGCGAGAGCATCGAGGTCGTCCCGTCGAGAAGGATGTGAGATGTGCGCCGAGGCCGTGCTGAGCGAGGAGCGCGTGGAGAAGTACCTGGCCATCACGTCCGAGGCGCTTTCGAAGGTGCGCATGGCCGCGCCGGAACGCTCCTTCAACCGGCGGATGGCGGACGACTTCCTCGTGATGGCGAAGGCGTACTTCGACGACGCGCGGGAGTTCGCGCGCAAGGGCGACCTCGTGAACGCCTTCGCGTGCGTGAACTACGCGCACGGCTGGCTGGACTGCGGTGTCAGGATCGGCCTGTTCGATGTGGGCGGGGACGACCGGCTATTCACCCTTTATGAGTGAGCTGTCCGGGACCGCGTAGACTATCCTCGGGCCGACGGCATCCACCTTGCAGACGATGACCTGGCCCACGCCCGCCAGCGCCTCCCTGAGCTTCTGGGTGTCCCCGACGGCGAAGACGGAGCTGCCGAGCATGGACATGCTCGCCTGGCCGTACATCGAGGCGGTCTCGATCGCCCTCGCGATCCGTTTCGTAGCGAGGCCGGTCTCGAGCGCGAATATCCTGGAGTTGGTCATCAACTTCTCGAGGGACGGTTGTTTCACGAGGCTGTCGACGAGGTAGCCGCCCTTGTCGTTGATCTCCCGTCTCTTCGCCTCGTCCTTCAGTATCTCCTTCGTCAGGAGCCTCCTGCCGATAATCGCGAGCACGACCTCGGGCTCGCCCTGTATCCTGACGACCTCGCCCAGCGGTGGCAGGCCCGCCCTTCTCCTGAGCGTGATGCCTCCCCTGTGTATCGCGGCGACATCCCCGAGGCCGCACCCCGACTCGACCTCGGCCTTGTGCGCGGCCTCGTATGCCTCCTGCCTCTCCTTGCCTAGCAACAGGGCCGCCGCCATCGCCGCGGAGAGCGACCCGGCGGCGCTCATCCCGAACCCCTGGCTCACGGGCAGCTCGAGCTCCGTCGTCACCTCCACCCTGTACCCCTTGTCCCCTATGAGGTGCCTGATCGCGCGCCTCGTGACATCGGCCTTGCTGTTCTTGCCGTTTATCGTGATCTTCATGGACTGCTTCGTCGCGGGCACGAGCACGACCTCGGACGTTGCGCCGAGCGAGAGGCACATGCCAGCCCCCCTCGAGCCCGCCAACAGAGGGTTGTCGTCCATGCGTATCTCGAAGAACCCTGTCACATGGC
>JBFXGF010000199.1:0-2997 GCA_050178275.1 Thermoplasmata archaeon
GCAGGAGTCGTACGGGAAGGACATCATCGGCAGGTTGTGCTACGAGGCACTTCAGACGAACCAAGACGGCCCCTGCTCGTTCTGCACGAACCACCACCTCTTGAGGGACGGGAAGCCCACGGGACCGTACGTGTGGAAGTCCCAGAACACCCGCACGGGGAAATGGTACCAGTGCCTGGACCGCGCCATCGAGTGGCCCGACGGCAGGCTGGTCCGACTGGAGATCGCCCTCGATATCAGCGACCTCGAGCGGACCAAGGACCGCCTGGAGGAGATAGGCGCCGCCCTCGAGCTGTACAACGACCTCCTGGTCCACGACGTGGGCAACTACGCGGGCGCCGCGAAGGCCTTCGTGCAGCTGCTGGTGGACCGCGGCACGCCCGAGGCCAAGAAGGACGACATGGCGAAGAGCGCCCTGGCCCAGCTGAAGAGGATCGACACGCTCGTCGACCGCATATCCAAGCTCACCAAGGCCCAGGCGCGCGGCCGTGACAGCCTGGAGAGGCGCGACCTCGGAGCCGCCCTCGACGAGGCCATATCGGACGTCTCCGCGACCCTGGAGGGGGCGTCCGTGGAGTTCAGGAAAGAGTATGACAGGAAGGCGCACGAGGTCATGCTCGGGGAGTTCGCGTACGACATCTTCGCGAACCTCCTGGGGAACGCGGTGAAGTACGGCGGGGGCAAGCCCGTGACGGTCAAGGTCTCCGAGGCAGACCTTCGCGGCGAGCCCGCGTGGAAGGTCTCGGTCATCGACGAGGGCCCGGGTGTGCCCCCGGACAAGAAGAGCCTGATATTCCACAGGTACAAGCGGCTGACCACCTTGAGCCAGCTCAAGGGACAGGGGCTCGGACTCACGATCGTCAAGACGCTCACGGAGGCCTACGGGGGCGAGGCCGGGCTCGAGGACCGTGTCCAGGGAGACCACACGAAGGGCTCGGTGTTCTCGGTGACGTTCCCCAGGGCCGGGCCTGACGCTCCCGCGTGACGGACGCCGCGACAAAGTCGGTGGGAAAGGCTTAAACTGACAGAGCTCACTCTTCGTAACAGGTTGAGAATCCGATGGGTACCGTGGAAGACCTGCGACCAATCTTCTCGCCCAAATCGATCGCGGTCGTGGGCGCGTCCAGAAGCCCCATGAAGATAGGGTACGAGATATTACAGAACATACTGGTCCACGGCTACAAGGGGAAGGTCTACCCGATCAACCCCGAGAGCACGGAGATCATGGGCCTCAGGGCGCTCCCCAGCGTGCTCGCGGTGAAGGACGACATCGACCTGGCGATCATAGCCGTCCCGGCGGAGTTCGTGCCCAAGGTCATGACCGAGTGCGCCAAGAAGAAGGTGAAGGGCGCGGTCGTGATATCGGCCGGGTTCGGCGAGACCGGCGAGAAGGGCAAGGCCCTCGAGGACGAGGTGCTTCAGATCGCGCGCGCCGGCGGCATCAGGCTCGTCGGGCCCAACACCCTGGGGTACAAGGACCCGATAGACAACCTGGACGCCGCGTTCGTGTTCGGGATGCCCCAGAGGGGAGAGATAGCGCTCATCAGCCAGAGCGGCGCCCTATGCGTGGGGATGGTGTACTACGCCAACGGCGAGCACATCGGCCTGTCCAGGGTCATAAGCGTCGGCAACAAGGCGGACGTCGACGACGCCGACCTCATCGAGTACCTGGACCGCGACCCCGCGACCAAGGTCATCGCGATGTACATCGAGGGCATCAAGGACGGCAAGAAGTTCCTGAGCGCGGCGAAGAGATGCAGCAAGCCGATCGTCGCCATCAAGGCGGGCAGGACCCCGGCGGGCTCCGCTGCCGCGTCGACCCACACCGGCTCCCTCAGCGGCTCCGACGCCGTCTACGACTCCGCGTTCAAACAGGTCCACATACAGAGGGCGTACGATGTCGACGAGCTGTTCGACTTCGCGAGGGCACTCGCGTACCAGCCCCCGGCGAACAGCAACCGAGTCGGGATCATATCGAACGGCGGCGGCGCGGGGATAATGACCGCCGACTGGTGCGAGTCCATAGGCCTCAAGGTCACGAACATCACCAAGAAGACCGCGGACGCCCTGAAGCCCCATCTGCCGGGCATCACGACGGCCAGGAACCCGCTCGACGTGACCGGGGACGCCAGGTTCCACAGGTACCACGCGACCGGGAGCATCATGCTCTCGGACCCCAACGTCGACTCGCTCATAATGGTCTGCGTCCACGCGGGGATAGCCCGGCCGAGGGAGTTCGTCGGCGCCGTGATCAAGCTCGTCGAGGAGAAGCGCAACCTGAACAAGCCCATCGTGGCGTGCTGGGTCGGCGGGCCCGAGGTGGACGAGGTCGTCCAGGACCTCAGGGTGAAGAACATACCCGTCTACCCGTCCGCGATGAGGGCGGCCAAGGCCGTCCGGTGCCTCTACGACGAGGGGCGCCGGCTGGAGACGGTCAGGAAGAAGAAGCAGGCGAAGGCCCCCGCCCCGCCACAGGCCGCCCCGGCGAACAGGTAAGCGCTAATAAGGGGGTCCGACGATGCCCCGGCCGATGGCCGGACAGGGCATTTCATGGAAGGTGTCCGCCTCGGCGCTCTCCGCCGTCGCGCTCTGGGGGCTCGCCTTCCCGCTCATCCAGATCGGCCTCGATGACTTCTCGCCAGTGGTGCTCGGGTTCCTGAGGTTCGGGGTGGCCGCCGTCGTCATGGCGGCCGTCATACTCCTCCGCTTCCCCGCCTCGGAGGTGGCCGCCGTCGTCAGGCGCGAGTGGAGGCCGATGGCGCTCATGGGGCTGCTGTACGTGGCCGTGCCCAACATAGCCCAGAACATCGGGCTCGAGTACGGCACCTCGTCCGTCGCCTCCGTGATACAGTCCTCGGGCCCCGTGATGACCCTCCTGTCCGCGGCGCTGCTGCTGAGGGAGAGGATAACCCCGCTGAAGGGGGTCGGCACGGTGGTGGCCATGACGGGCACGGTCATGCTGGTCGCCAGCGGAGGGCTCTCGCTCGAGATCGGAAG
>JBFXGF010000200.1:0-2992 GCA_050178275.1 Thermoplasmata archaeon
TATCAGGGACGGGTTCGTCGTGACGCCGTCCAGTATGCCCCAGCTGTTGACCTCCTTGATGTGCTCCAGGTTCGCCGTGTCTATGAATATCCTCACGCTGTCACCTCACTTCTTCCTCCGCAGCACGTCGTGCGCGGCCTCCACTATGTTCTCTGCGGTCAGGCCGTACTTCGTCATGAGCTCCTCGCACCCGCCCGACTCGCCGAACGTGTCGGGGATGCCCACGCGCTTCATCGGCACGTGGAAGTTCTCGACGAGGCACATCGCGACCGCGCTGCCCATGCCCATCATGACCGAGTGCTCCTCGGCCGTCACCACGCCGCCGGTCTCCCTCGCGGCCTTGACGATCGTCTTCTCGTCCAGGGGTTTGATCGTGTGCAGGTTGACGACCCTGGCGTCCACGCCGTGCTTCGCCAGCTCCTCCGCGGCCTCGAGGCACCTCGCGACCATGATTCCGCAGCCTATGAGCGTGACGTCCGACCCGTCGCGCATCACGACGGCGGCGTTCATGTCGAACGAGGCGTCCTTGTCGGTCAGGGTCGGGACGTCCGCCCTCCCTATCCTGACATAGACCGGCCCCGGGGTCTTCGCGACCTCCTTGACGGCGCTGTACGTCTCCAGGGAGTCCACCGGGACAACGACCTTCATGTTCGGCAGGACGCGCATGAGCGCGATGTCCTCTATGATCTGGTGCGACGCGCCGTCCCCGCCGACCGTGATGCCCGCGTGGGAAGCGACGATCTTGACGTTCAGCTTCGGGTACGCTATCGACTGCCTGATCTGGTCGTAGCACCTGCCGGTCCCGAAGACCGCGAAGGTGGACACGAACACCGTCTTCCCCGAGGCCGCCAGGCCCGCGGCGGTGTCCATCATGTTCTGCTCCGCGATGCCCACGTTGAAGAACCGCTCCGGGAACGCCGACAGGAAGTCGGCCGTCCTCGTGGAGCTCGACAGGTCCGCGTCCAGGACGACGATGTCCCCCCGCTCCTTGCCCAGCTCGACCAGCGCCTTGCCGTACTGCTTCCTCTGGCTCTCCCAATTCCAGGTCACAGGCATCACTCCCCCAGCTCCTTCATGGCCTGCTCGTACTCCTGGTCGTTCGGGGCCTTCCCGTGGAAGTGCAGGGAGCCCTCCATGTAGCTGACCCCCTTGCCCTTGATGGTGTGGCATATGACGACCGTCGGCCTGCCCTTGACGCTCTTGGCCTCGTTGGTCGCGTGTATGATCTCCTTCATGTTGTGGCCGTTTATCTCGATCACGTGCCACCCGAAGGCCTTCCATTTGTCCGCCAGGGGCTCGAGGGACATGATCTTCTCCGTCGGGCCGTCCAGCTGCAGCTTGTTCCGGTCCACGTAGGCGGTGACGTTGTCGAGCTTGTAGTGGGACGCGAGCATCGCTGCCTCCCAGGTCTCCCCGACATCCATCTCACCGTCGCCCAGCACGACGTAGACCCTGTGCAGCTTCCTGTCCAGCTTCGCCGCCAGGGCCATGCCGTTCCCCGCGGCCAGCCCGTGGCCGAGCGAACCCGTGGACATCTCGACACCGGGGGTCTTGCCCATGCACGGGTGCCCCTGGAGCCTGCTGCCCATCTTCCTGAGGGTGTCGAGCTCCTCGACCGGGATGTACCCGGACTCCGCGAGCACGGCGTACAGCGCCGGGGCGGCGTGGCCCTTGCTCAGCACGAACCTGTCCCTGTCCGGCCAGTCCGGCCGCTTGGGGTCGTGCTTCATGATGTGGAAGTACAGCGCGACCATGATGTCCGCGGCTGAGAGCGAGCCGCCCGGGTGGCCCGAACCCGCCTTGTATATCATGCGTATGGAATGTCTCCTGACCGTCTTCGCGATGGACTCGAGTTCCCTGATGAATTCGCCGTCGTATATCTCCAAGCGCGCGTCCCCCTGTGGATGCCTCCGCCTGCCGTCAAGCGGGATATCAGTCATGTTGGTTTAAAACGTTCGTTGCCAGCTACTGCTCAAGTATGCGCACCCGGCGGCCCTCGAGCCTGAGCTTGCCCCTGGCGAACAGCTGCACGGCCCGCGGGAACAGCTTGTGCTCCTCCTTGAGCACTCGCTCCTGGAGCGTCTCGGGGGTGTCGTCCTCGAGCACGGGGACCGCCTTCTGCATGATGATGGGGCCGCCGTCCACGTCGAGCGTGACGAAGTGTATGGTGCACCCGGAGACCTTGCACCCGTAGTCCAGGACCGCCTTGTGCACGTTCAGGCCGTGCATGCCCGAACCTCCGAAGGACGGCAGCAGGGCGGGGTGCGTGTTCATGAGCCTCCCCGCGTACTTGTTGATGAACAGGGGCGTGAGTATCCTGAGATAACCCGCGAGGACGACCAGGTCGACCCCATGCTGGTCCAGGCACTCTATGATGTCCGCCTCGTGCTGCTCCCTCGTGACGCCCTTGTTCGGGAACGCGTACGCGTCTATCCGGTGCTTCTTGGCCCGCTCGAGCGCGAAGGCCTCCGGGACGTTGGATATGACAACGACGACATCGCCGTCTATCTCCCCTCGCTCGCACGCGTCTATGATGCACTGAAGGTTCGTTCCGCCACCCGAGGCCAGGACACCTATCCTTGCGCGCTTCATTGGACATCAACCGGGCTAGACCGCTATCGCTTGGATGACATGCACTCCGGACTCTGGGCGAGAAGCACGGGCCGCCTCATCAGTCACCGCTCTCGATCCTGGGGGCGAGCAGGTACCGGACCGCGCCCTTGCCACCGGCGATCTTGAACTCCATCCTGACGGGGTAGTCGTTGCCCAGCTGGAGCGTGACCGTGTTGCCGGAGGACACCGCCTTCAACATGTTGGAGAAGTACTCGAGTGGGAACAGGCTCCTGACGCTCGACGGGGCCTCGAGGCCCACCAGGTCCTTCTTGGCCTTCCTGAAGTGCACCTGGT
The DNA here is from genome assembly GCA_050178275.1 of Thermoplasmata archaeon. Classification (GTDB taxonomy): domain Archaea; phylum Thermoplasmatota; class Thermoplasmata; order UBA10834; family UBA10834; genus UBA9653. The sequence goes on from JBFXGF010000200.1 coordinate 2,908, forward strand.
CCATGTCGCCCTCGCAGCTCATCTCGAATCCCTCGGGGTTCGCCACGAGCGCGATATGGTCGGACACGGTCTCGCTGGCCCTTAT
>JBFXGF010000201.1:0-2957 GCA_050178275.1 Thermoplasmata archaeon
TGCAGGCAGGAGGTCAGAGGCCTCTGTCTGTACTCCTTCTCGCCGCCGGCCGCGATATACCCCATCTCTGTCAGGTCCTTGGCGTCCGAGAGCGTCACGCCCGTCTCGTACATGACGTGCTTCTCCGTGTTGTTCAGGGAAGCGTCGAGGTCGTGCAGGTGCACGACGGACGGGTGCTGGTCGGTGGAGCTGACCATCGGCCAGTGTATGTGGACGTTCTCGAGGGCGTCGATGATCCTCGAGGAGTTCGCGACATCCTTCTTCGTCGAGCCCCTCCTCTCGCCGGTCTCGAAGTCGACCGCGACGGCCCCGTTGCCGTTCGCGGTCATGTAGCTGTGGTTCAAGTCCAGCTTGGCGTCGTACTTCGGGTTCCTCCCGGCCAGCGTGAAGGCTCCCTTCTTCTTTATGAGGGCCTCCTCCACGAGGTGGGACGGGATCTTGCAGACCCTCGTCTTCTCGTCGACGTCGCAGCCGTTGTCCTTCAACAGCTTCCGGCACGCCGGGCTGTCGACCTGCACACCGATCTTGTCGAGTATGTGTAGTGTGCTCCAATGAATCCTGTCCAGGTCCTCATCGCTGAGGATCTGGAACCGGATGCCCCTCTTGATTCCGTAAGCCACGGGCCCCACCTCACACGAGCCTCTTCGCGACCTCGACGGCGCTGGACGCGTCGCCGCTGTACCCCTCAGCTCCGATCTCCTTGGCGTAGGTGTCGGTGACGGGCGCGCCTCCGACGAGGGCCTTGACTCCGAGGTTCTTCTGCTTGATCGGGCCTATGACCTCTGCCATCCTTGGCATCGTGGTGGTCATGAGCGCGGACATCGCGACGATCTTGGGCTTGATCTCCTCGGCCTTCTTCACGAACTCGTTGGAAGCCACGTTCACCCCGAGGTCGATGACCTCGAAGCCGTTCGAGGAGAGCATCGTCGAAACGAGGTTCTTGCCGATCTCGTGGATGTCGTCCTGGACGGTGCCTATGACGACCTTGCCAACACTGGCCCTGTGCTGCCCCGACGGAACTGCGGGTTCAAGCACGGCCAACGCAGCCTTCATCGCTTCTGCGCCCATGACGAGCTCGGGTAGGAATATCTCGCCCTTGCCGAACTTCTCGCCGACGGTCTTGATCCCCTCCGCAAGGCCCTTCTCTATGGCGACAAGCGGGTCAACGCCTCCCTTCAGCGCCTCCTTGGCGAGGTCAGCGATGGTCTCCATCTCGTAGTTTATCACTGCGTTCTTAAGCCGTGTCACTGCGTCTTCCATTGGTGTTACCTCCAATTGGCGTACCTTCAGGACTCGCGTCCTGAAGGGCTTTCTGGTCGGTCTAAGGGCGACTCATCAATGAAGACAAATCCCCTACTCCGATTGAACCGGCATACTCGATACCCTAATTAAGGTTTCTGTTATGGCATCGCGCCCGACGGCCGAACCCTGGATGACATCCCGGTATGCCATTCGGGAGCGGTCGCCGTGGTTCTAGTGGCGTCTCGTCGGGCGCGGTTGGGCTCGTCGTCTCGCACGTCGGCATGACGGGTTGGATGCCCTGCCCGGTGCGCTGGCGCGAGGGCCGCGGATCTCCAGTCACGGGCTGGCTGTATTCTATGGGATGACGTGGCGAAGACCCGGTTCTGTTGCGCTAGCGGGTGGTGCCATCTCAGGCAGCCCCCGTCATCGAGCAACTCGTCGCATTCGGCTCCGGCCGTGCGCCCCTCTCGGGGTCGTAGAGGACCATCATCACGTCATGCTGCGACGCGCCGGGGCCGAACCGTAGGCCCCCTGCCGCCTCCAACCCCGCGGAGGCGGCTGTCCGCAGCAGGTTCAGGCTCGCGTTGATGTGCCTGTCCAGGCGCCACCCGCAAGAGCACTCGAACACCGCGCCCATTCGGGAATCCTGTACCCTCCCACATACCGGGCACGTCCTGCTGCTGTATCTCGGGTCCACCTTGACGACGGGGACCCCTCTGACAGGCATGGATACAGGGAGAGGCCTCAGTATATAATGGCCCAGCGGCTGCATGTAGTCAAAGGTCGTGTCTTCAGGCACCCCAGATGGTCTTTACCACCCAAATTGTGACAGAACCCGAAGACCCAAACGTTTTTCTCAGAGTAGTCGTTCACCCCCTTCGAAGGAGGCGAGGAAAGTGCCTTGTGCAGTCGTGCCAGTGATTGAGCTTAAGGGTACCGCGAAGACGGTGAAGATCGGCGGCGGAATGACGCCGATCCTTGTGGGAGAGAGGATTAACCCGACGAACAGGAAGGACCTCATCGCCAAGCTGAAAGCTGGTGAGTTCGAGGTGCTGGAGTTCGAGGCGAAGAGACAGGTCGAGAACGGCGCCGACGTGCTTGACGTCAATGTGGGGGTTCCAGGGATTGACGAGAAGCACGCCATGCAGGAGGCGCTCAGGATCGTCCAGGACGCCGTCGACGTGCCGCTCTGGATAGACACCTCGGACCCCGCGGTGCTCGAGATCGCTCTCAAGAACGTGAAGGGCCGCGTCGGCATCAACTCGACCACGGGCGAGGAGAAGCGCATGGACGCCGTGGTCCCGCTCGCAGCCCAGTACGACGCCGCGCTGGTCGGCCTCTGCATCGACGACTCCGGGATACCCGCGACCTCCGAGAAGCGCGTCGAGATAGCCAAGAGGATCATAGACCGCGCGGAGAAGGAGGGCTTGGACAGGAAGAACATAATCATCGACTGCGTCGCCCTCGCCTGCGGGACCGCCAGCACGGGCGCCAAGGCCACCCTCGACACCATAAGGATCGTGACCGAGGAGCTCGGGGTCAACACGACGGTCGGACTGAGCAACGTGTCCTTCGGATTGCCCGACAGGCCGCGGCTCAACGCGTCGTTCATGCTCATGTGCGCCGGCCAGGGCATGACCTGCTTCATCGGCAACCCGCTGGACCCGAACATGCAGTTCGCGATCAAGTCCTCCAAGCTCTTCTGGGGAGAGGAC
>JBFXGF010000202.1:0-2934 GCA_050178275.1 Thermoplasmata archaeon
GGTCGGTGTCCTTCGTCGACGCCCCTGGTCACGAGACGCTCATGGCGACGATGCTCTCGGGCGCGGCCATCATGAACGGCGCCCTACTGCTGGTCGCGGCGAACGAACCATGCCCGCAGCCGCAGACGAAGGAGCACCTGATGGCGTTGTCCATCATAGGTGTCGACAGGATAATCGTGGTCCAGAACAAGATCGACCTGGTCTCCCCAGAGGAGGCCATGACGAACTACAACGAGATAAAGGAGTTCGTGAAGGGCACTGTCGCGGAGAAGGCGCCGATCATACCCATCTCGGCCCACCACGACGTGAACATAGACACGCTCATACGCTCGATCGAGCAGACCATCCCCACGCCGAAGTGGGACAAGTCCAAGCCATCGCGGATGTACATCGCGCGGTCGTTCGACGTGAACCCCCCGGGCACCGGGATCGATAAGCTCAAGGGAGGCGTCCTGGGAGGTTCCCTGACGCAGGGCCGGCTGAGCATAGGGGACGAGGTCGAGGTGCGGCCCGGCCGCAAGGTGGAGACGGGCAAGGGCGTGACCTGGGAGCCGATAGTGACCCAGGTCCGGTCGCTTTTCGCGGGCGGGCTGAAGCTTGAGGACGCTCGCCCGGGCGGCCTGATCGCCATCGGCACGGGCCTGGACCCGTTCATAACGAAGTCCGATTCGCTCGTGGGAAGGATCGCGGGGCCACCGGACTCGTTGCCGCCGGTGCGGGACTCGCTCACCGTGGAGACGACCCTCATGAAGAGGGTCGTGGGCGTCGCGTCGGACCTGGCCGTGGACAACCTGAAGACCAACGAGCCGCTCATGCTCAGCGTCGGCACGGCCACGACCGTGGGCGTCGTGACCAGCGGGAGGGCCGACTCCGCCGAGATATCGCTCAAGATACCGGTGTGCGTGGAGAAGGGGCAGAGGATTGCCATGTCCAGGCGCATCACGGGCAAGTGGCGCCTGATCGGTTACGGTACCGTCAAGTGAGAGGGGGTCGCGCCTTGGTGTCCGCCGTCGTGCTCGACGCTAACGCCCTCATGATGCCCTTCCAGTTCAAGGTCAACCTGGACATGGAGCTCACAAGACTCTTCGGGGACCTGCCAGTCGTGGTCCCACGCCCCGTCATTGGCGAGCTGTCGAACTCCGGGGACCCCGCGTCGAAGGGCGCGCTCGCGCTCGCGCGCAAGTATGACCTGGTCGACACCCCCTACTGTGGCGACGACGCCGTGCTGGAGGTCGCGAAGCGGATGTCCGCCGCCGTCGTGACCAACGACCGCGGCCTCATCAAGAGGCTGAGGGCGGAGAACATACCCGTCGTGAGGCTACGGAGCGAGAGGTACCTCGAGCTGTACGAACACGGCGTGGTCTGAGCCAACGGTAGGGCGCAAGAGCCCCGCACCTACCAACATAACCGCCCTCTACCAATTTTCTGGAAATCTATTTATCGCCCCTCCGTTATCCGAGCCGTGCCATGCATGAGAAGCAGATTGCGACGCTGAAGCACATCGCCCTCATGGGCGGCGTCCATGATTACATCGCCATATCCTCCAGGGAGTTGGGGAACGTCCTGGAGATAAGCCAGCAATCTGCGTCCAAGAAGATACTGGAGCTCCTGGGCGAGGGGCTCATCGAGCGCGACCTCGGCGCCAGGAGGCAGCGCATCAAGCTCACGGACAAGGGCTTCGACCTCCTGAGGAAGGAGTACTCCGACTACCAGCGGATCTTCGAGATGAAGGATCACCTCGTCATACTGGGGACCGTCACGTCGGGGCTGGGGGAGGGCCAGTACTACGTCAACCAGGAAGCGTACACGGAGCAGTTCCAGAAGAAGCTCTGGTTCAAGCCCTACGAGGGGACCCTGAACCTCAGGATAGACCAGCACGAGCTCTCCAAGATCGACATCCTCAGGAAATCGGAGGGAATACTGATCAAAGGCTTCGAGAAGGAGGGCAGGACGTTCGGGGACGTCAAGTGCTTCCTGGCGACCATAAGGAACATGGAGTGCGCGGTCGTGCTCCCCGTCCGGTCCCACCACTCGGACATCCTCGAGGTCATCTGCAAGTATCATCTCAGGCGATCCCTCGGGCTCAAGGACAGCGACCAGGTGGAGCTGGTCGTCTCGCTGTGAGTGGCCTCAGAGCTTCTTGGAGGCGTAGTCCAGGACGGACTCGAACACTGCCCTGCCGTCTCCCTGCCCGTCCGGGCTCCTTGTCCAGTCGGGGTGCGTGAACCTGAAGAACACGCGCTCCGGGTGCGGCATCAGGCCGAACACGTTGCCGTCCCTGTTGCATATGCCCGCGATGTTGTCCACGGCGCCGTTCGGGCACCACGGGTACCCGGCAGGTCCGCCCTCAGGGTCGACGTACTTGAAGACCACCTGGTCGTTCTCGTAGAGCTCCCTCAGGATCCGGTCGCGTCTCTCGATCGGGAACATGAGCTTGCCCTCCGCGTGCGCGGACGGTATGAGGGATATCTTGTCGTCCGGTATCTTCGTGGTGAAGACGCACCTGCCCCGGTTGACCTTCCTCAGCAGCGTGGGCCTGCACTCGAACCTCCCGGAGTCGTTCGTGCCCAGCACGGCCTCGGGGACATCCGACATCACGCCTGACATCGCCGGCAGCAGCCCACTCTCCACGAGGACCTGGAACCCGTTGCAGATCCCCAGCACGGGCTTGCCCGCCCTCACGAAGTCGACCAGGTCCTTCGACAGCCGGCTCTTCATGCGCGCGGCGAAGATGGCGCCCGCGCGGACGTAGTCGCCGGACGAGAACCCGCCCGGGAGCACGAGCATGTGGTAGTCCGAGAGGGAGCGCCTCTCCTCGTGCGTCACGTCGGTGCCGGTCAGCTGCTTGAGGTGCACCTTCTCCGGCCGCGCCCCGAGCCGCTTGAACGCGAGGTACGACTCCTCCTCGCAGTTCGTACCCTCGATCCTGAGCAC
>JBFXGF010000203.1:0-2922 GCA_050178275.1 Thermoplasmata archaeon
ATTACCGAATCTGTTACCAACTCCGGTAGCATGTTCTCTCCAGAGAAGGATATGAGGGACCTCGTGATTGAGGTCCTCAAGAAGGACCCAGCGTCCATCAGCGGCCTGTCCAGGGAGTTGGCTGGAAGAGGCGTCAAGATGCACCGCCTGGAGCTGACCGGGTACCTCAAGGCGCTCGCGGACCTCGACATACTGAAGGAGAAGGACATCAAGCCCGCGAAGGTCTTCTCGGTCTCGGGGGGAAGAGATCGGAGCCTGTACGAGATGGTGGGCGACCGCGTAAACGAGATGCCCGGCACGTCCACGGAGAGGGCGACGATCGCCGCGTACTGCCTCCAACGGCTCTTCAAGAGAGCCGTGTTCGACATGGAGGTCATGAGGTGCGGCGTGGACGGAATCGTCGAGGGGCGCAAGGCGACACCGGACGAGAGGGCGGAGGCGAAATCCATTCTCGTCAGGATGGGCTACAAGGTGCCGAACAGCGACGTCCCGACGGTCGTCGAGGCCGAGCTGGAACCTCTGTTCGTGAGGGTCCTGGCGGACATCGTCGTCGACAAGTTCGGCCTCCGTTCTCACGCGAAGGAGACGACCCAGACGAAGCTGTGAGACACGCAGTTTATCTACAGGCTCGGGCGTTAGGCTCCACGTGGAACTGGAAGAGCTTGTCAGGGCGGTGAGGTCGTACCGTGGCGTGGTCCGGAAATCCCCTATCGAGTCAGTGGCTCGGAGCCTCGTCCCCGGCCGGTCGGGGCGAATCCTAGCCGCCCTCGGCGAGGACTCCGCCGCCATCGCGCATGGCAAGGAGGTGCTTCTTCTAGCCGCTGACGGCATAATCCAGGACCTCGTGGCCAGGAACCCGAGATGGGCAGGGTACTGCTCCGTCCTCGTGAACGCGAACGACATCGCGGCCATGGGGGGTGTGCCCGTCGCCGCCGTGAATGTGCTGTCGTGCGGGAACCCTAGGGTCAGGTCGAGCATTGTCAGGGGCATGAGGGACGCTTGCGACAAGTTCGGCGTTCCGATGGTCGGCGGACACCTGCACCCGGACACCGACTACGCGGCGGTGGACGTCGCCATGCTAGGCAGGACGACCCCCTCCAGACTCGTCCTGAGCAGCGGGGCGAAGGCCCGTGACTCTGTCATATTCGCCATGGACCTCGACGGCAGGTTCACCGAAGGCGCCCCGTATTCGTGGGACACGACGAGCCGCAAGAGCCCCGATGAAGTCCAGGCGCGGCTCCGCGTGATGCACGAGCTGGCTCCCATGCTGACCTCCGGCAAGGACATCAGCAACCCCGGGTGTCTCGGGACGCTCGGCATGCTCCTTGAGGCGAGCTCAAGAGGCGCCTATATCGACATCGGGCGGATACCGAGGCCCGCGAAGGTGGACTTGGTCCAGTGGTTGCTCGCGTATCAGGGATGCGGCTTCGTGGCCACATGCGCCAGGAAGGCCGCGAGCAGGGTCTGCTCCGGGTTCGATTCCGCTGGTCTGTCGGCGGCGGTCTGCGGCGGAGTCATGACCGACGGGAGGTTGCGGGTCGGCCTCGCGGGGGAAGACTCGGTCCTCTTCGATTTCAGGAGAGACAAGCTGGGGTGCGCCGCGACGCAAAAGATATGAACTGCCACCAGCTTCATGTTTCAACTGAGAGCGAGAAACACGGCAAAACAGCGGTTAGCAACCAATCCGAGAGGGCGCCTAAACGCTCGGGTAGGTTGAGCTAGTAAAAGGGTGCTGTCACGCTGCGGCATCCACCGTGCTCGACTCTCTCCTTCTTTCTGTTCAGCATGTGCGTCCGGGAGAGGCTGTGAGAGGGAAGTGCTAGGCCACTGGGGTTGCCGACCTCCCCTGTACCAGCTACCCATCGACCTCCTCGACCCCGCTTCCCGGTGAGCGTTGATAGTCCGCGGTAAGGCTGCTCCCGTCAGGGCCTAACCCGATCCCCGCGACAAAGGCCGACATCCCCACCCTCCGGCAGAGACGAACGGCCGCCTTCGACCCCATCGGACAGGATCTCACTGTTGGTCGTTGGACTGGCACCGGCTCGGTTACGACGCCCCCAGCTGTCACCCCCACTATCGACGATTTTGGTGTACAAGGACACGCCGAACGTCCCGGTCAAGCCTAGCGGTCCTCGAATACATCATTGCCTCTATTAAATAGGTTCGTGCAGGTTTCCCAGCGTTTGACCCGTGGTCATCGTCGAGTCGCTCCAATCGATATTCGACAGTGGTCTACGATTATCGCTCGGGGCCAGACTCTCGTCACAGCATCGTATTTATAGCATGATGGATGATTCGGGCCGCAGACGTATCTAGGCGAGTATAGCCTGAGTACGCCTGGTAGCCGGGGGATAGAGGAGTCTGAACAGATGAGGAATATCGTGAGTTCTCGTATAGCGACGGCAATGTGTGCAATGGCGGTCCTGGCGATGGTGTCTGCGGTTCCAGGAGTGGCGAACACCACCGAGGCCGCGTCCGCTGATCCTGACATAATGTACGTGGGAATCAGCCAGGCGCCTGATACTCTGAATGTGTACAAGATGACCTTGTCGATAGGCTGGACAATCAACTTCCTGCTCTATGACACCCTGAACTCCCTTGACGAGCAGTTGGCACCAGGCCCGCAGCTCGCCGATTCCTGGGAGACGGACGCTAGTGGGCTCGTATGGACATTCCATATCAACGAGAACGCCTACTGGCATGACGGCGAGAAGGTGACTGCAGATGATGTGGCGTTCTCGTACAACCTGATACTGGAGAACCCCAACGCCTGCGCCCTGTGGATTGACTATCTGAACGGCATCAACTACCCCGTGGAGGTTGTTGACACTTACACCGTTAAGATGACCACGTCGCAGCCAAAGGCGACGATGTTGTCAGCCCTGATACCCATCGTCCCCGAGCACCTTTGGAGTCTCGTGC
>JBFXGF010000204.1:0-2863 GCA_050178275.1 Thermoplasmata archaeon
CGAGCTTGCCCCAGGGTATCTCGGCAGGGTCCCTGCACTGGGTCACCTCGAACCTGTGGGGCCCGACACGGACCCCGGTCCCGTCGGCCGCGCACCCCGTGTCCAGCTTCCCGTAGACCGAGTCGTACTTGAGCAGGTAGGCGAGCGAGTCGACCGGGACGATGTCGTTCACGGCCACGATCTCGAAGTCCTTCCCGAGGCGCCCGCTCTCGAGCGCAGCCCTGTAGACGTTCCTTCCTATCCTTCCGAATCCGTTGATACCTATCCTGATCACTCTTGTCCCCGTCCTCGCTAAGGCTCACGCCCCTTAATAAATTGTCCAATCTACTAGCCTGGCCCGGGCCCGTCGGAGGGTCGATATACAAACAATGGGAAGGGATTTGGGGAACTGGTTTCAGGGCTCCGGCTCAGAGCTGGACCTCTATGCCGAGCTTCTCGGTGAGCTCCTTGTAGCGGTTCCTGATGGTGACCTCGGTCACGCCCGCTATGTCCGCCACCTCTCGCTGCGTCCTGCGCTCGTTGCACAGTATGCTGGAGATGTATATGGCCGCCGCCGCGACCCCCGTGGGGCCCCTGCCGGACGTGAGCTCCTTCTTCGCCGCGTCCTTCAGTATCTCGGTGGCCTTGGACTGCACCTCCCCCGACAGCTTCAGCTCGGAGCAGAACCTGGACACGTAGTCCTGGGGCTTCGTGGGCATCAGCTTGAGCTTGAGCTCGCGGGTCATGAACCTGTAGGTCCTCCCGATCTCCTTCCTTCCGACCCTGGAGGAGTTCGCGACCTCGTCGAGCGTCCTGGGCACGTTGCACTGCCTGCACGCGGCGTACAGCGACGCCGCGACGACGCCCTCTATGCTCCTGCCCCTGATGAGGTTCTTGTTCACGGCCTTCCTGTATGTCATGGCCGCGGTCTCCCTGACGTTCCTCGGGAGGCCCATGGACGACGCCATCCTGTCGAGCTCGCTGAGCGCGAAGGCCAGGTTCCTCTCGGTCGCGTTCGACACCCTGATCCGGCGCTGCCACTTCCTAAGACGATACAGTTGCGCCCGGTTCCTCGTGGGGATGCTCTTCCCGTACGAGTCCTTGTTCTTCCAGGAGATCTCGGTGGACAGACCCTTGTCGTGGATGGTGTAGGTCATGGGCGCGCCCGTCCTGGCGCGCTTCTCCCCCTGCTCCACGTCGAACGCCCTCCATTCCGGGCCCTGGTCGATCAGCTGGTCGTCGAGGACGATACCGCAGTCCTCGCAGACGAGCTCTCCGCGCTCATAGTCCCTGACTAGGTGAGCGCTGTTGCACTCGGGGCATCTCTCGATCTGCTCAGTCTCTTCTCTTACCTTTGCCATGGTACCTCTCCTGTTCGATGTAGACCTCCTTGCCGAGCACAGCAAGAGTCCGCATCTCCTTTCTCGGTTCGATGGCAACGTAGGGTGCTCGAGCCGGTCCGAACACCTTGACCACTCTTCCGACCTCCCCCTTTACGTTGTCCTTGACTAGGGCTCTCATGACCGGTGCGAACCGCGCCTTGACGATGAGCCTCCCGTCGTGCGATATATCCTGAACCACGCCGAGTAACTGCACCGTCTCACCGAATCATTTTTATAACTTTTGTTGTGCGCCCTATGTACAATGTTATATATAATGTTTTTCTCAAGGTATATAAGGTTTGAGCATCCATCCGGGAGGGTGCGGCCCGCTCCATCAATAGCGCGCGGGCGCGTGAGAAGGAATATCATGACCGAGATACCCAAGACCCACCCCAGGCACGCGTCGCTCATGCTCAGGGAGCGTTTGGTGGCTGGTTTCGACGAGGGCTATGTCGCGCCGCAGGGCCTGATCGCCCACGGGAGGGGGGAGATGTTCTACTATCTCCTGGGCGAGAGGACGACCAAGGACGCGAGGGCGGCGGCGAAGGCCGCGGCGGCGCTCCTGCTCGGGGCGGAGAGGCCGGTCATATCCGTCAACGGCAACGTCGCGGCGCTCTGCCCCAGGGAGGTCGTGGAGCTGGCGGCCGCCTCCGGCGCGAGGATCGAGGTCGGCCTGTTCCACAGGAGCGACGAGCGCGTGGCCAAGATCACCGAGGTTTTGGAGAGGAGCGGCGCGAAGGATGTGCTCGGCTTCCTCCCGGACGCGAGGATACCCGGGCTCGAGAGCATGCGCGGGCTGTGCTCGAGCGAGGGGATATACTCCGCTGACGTCGTCCTGATACCGCTCGAGGACGGCGACCGTGCCGAGGCGCTCGCTCGGATGGGCAAGAGGACGATCGCGATAGACCTCAACCCGCTGTCGAGGACTTCCAGGACGGCGACGGTCACCGTGGTCGACGAGGTGACCAGGGCGTTGCCGGAGATCAAGGCCCACGTGGAGGACATGGGGGACGACCCTGACGCGCGCGGGAAGGCGCTCGCGGGCTACGACCGGGACGAGAACCTCTCCAGGGTGATGGCCGAGATGATGCGGAACCTGGGCGGGCCGGCGTAGCGTCCTCGCCCGCCAGCGCGGTCGAACCAACAAGAGTATTAGGGCAGCACTCGATGCGCTCCGCAGGTAGCATGGCCAAGAAGGAACTTGTGGAAAAGGGCGTGAGGCGCATCGAGTGGGCTAGGACGCACATGAAGGTCCTCGAGAGCATACGCGACCGGCTGGTCAAGGAGCAGGCGTTCGAGGGCCTCAAGGTCGGCATGGCGCTGCACACGGAGGCCAAGACGGCCGTGCTCGCCCTGACCATCCAGGAGGCCGGGGCCGATGTCCGGCTCACGAGCTGCAACCCGTTGTCGACGGACGATTCGGTCGCCGTCGCCCTGAACGAGGAGTACGGGCTGACGACCTACGCCAAGAAGGGCCAGAACTCGGCGGATTACTACAAGTC
>JBFXGF010000205.1:0-2841 GCA_050178275.1 Thermoplasmata archaeon
CGGAGGAGACGGCAGAGGAGGCTAGGAGATGATGGACAACATCCCACCGAAGGTTCAGAACCAGATCGCGCAGTTCCAGCAGCTGACACAGCAGATACAGATGGTCACGACTCAGAAGATACAGCTCGAGTCGCAGGGCAAGGAGCTGGACAGGACCGTGCAGGAGTTGGAGAAGGCCCCGGAGGACTCGGCGGTCTTCAAGAACGTCGGCACGCTGCTCGTGCAGGTCAAGGACCGGCAGGGGCTCATGACGGAGCTGAAGGAGCAGAAGGAGACCGTGGAGGTCAGGGTCAAGACCCTCGAGAGGCAGGACAAGCACTTGAGGGAGAGGCACCAGAGCCTCCAGACGCAGATAACCCAGGCGCTCCAGGGCGGCCCGGCCAAGCCCTCGGACGAGGAAACGGACTGAGAGTGCCTCGGGCCTGTGACCCCGACGCCCTTGGCGCGCGGGTCTGACCATCTATTTTATAGACCTACCATCACTTCGGATGCTCCGTGTTGTCCAGCATCGCATCCGAGCTTGAGAAGGGCGCAGTCGTGGCGTTGCTCCATGGCAACGCGGACCCCGACGCGCTCGCGAGCGCCTTCGCGGTCAAGTGTTGCTTCCCCCAGGTTACCATATGGACCCCGGGCGGGACCGACCGGATGGCGAAGGAGATGACGAGGTCGCTGGGGATAACGGTCGTCGAGACGCCTGAGCGGCCGCCGGGGACCCTCCTCGTGCTGGACACGTCCGGGCCCGAGCAGCTGCCTGAGGGCACCGACTTCTCGGGGGCCATCGTGGTCGACCATCATACGCGCACGGACCGGTGGTCCTCCGCGCGGACATATTACTGTGACGACAGCAAGAGCTCGTGCTCCGAGATCGTGCTCGAGCTGCTCAAGGCGGCGAACAAGCGCATGCCCAAGGAGGCCGCGCTCGCGCTGATGGCGGGCATACTGACGGACACTGGCATGTTCAAGTACGGCCGGCCCTCGGCCCTGAGGGCCTTCGCCGACCTGATGGAGGAGAACGGCGTCCAGATGGACGAGGCGACGGCGCTGGTCCACATGGACTCGGACATCTCCGAGAGGATATCACAGCTGAGAGGGGCGCAGAGGTTGAGGTACTGGAAGGTCGGCGGGTTCATCGTCGCGGCGTCCCAGGGCAGCGCCTACGAGGCGTCCGTGTGCAAGGCCCTGATATCCCTCGGCGCGGACATCGCGTTCGTGGGCTCCCAGCGCGGGGACAACTTCAGGGTCAGCGCTCGCGCGACCCAGGAGACGGTGAGGCGGGGCATGCACCTGGGCAAGCTGCTGGACGGCGTCGGCTCGGAGACCTCGAACGGGGGCGGTGGGCACCCGGGGGCGGCGGGCATCACGGGCGTGGGGGACGTCGAGGCGATCCTGAACATATCCGTGGACAACGCGGTCAAGCTGCTCAGGCGCCTGAACGACAGCTCACCTGGTGACCGTTAGGCCCTTGAGCCGGTCGATCGTCTCCGGGTGCTTCTGGAAATGCTCCCTCACGGGGGCGAGTATCGTCACGAGCGAGTCGGCCGCGCCCTTCTTCAGGTCCTGCGGGTGGAGGCCTTTGCTGGCGTATGTCTTGGCCAGCTCGTCGAAGCTCCCGAACGACAGCGGCCCGCCGTACTTCGCCGGCCGGTCTATGTTCACGGTCCCCAGCTTGGGGAACACTATCAGCCTCATGACGTCCAGGACGGGGTTGTTCTCCGCCTCGGGGGGACAGAACGCGTTCTTCATCTTCCTCGAGATGTCCTCCGGCCGGTCGTGCAGGAAGACCGCGCTGTTCGGGTCGCTCTTGGACATCTTGGCCTCGACCGGGTCCATCCTCCCGCTGCCCACGAGGCTCATGAGGAGCGGCGTGTGGAGCGCGACTGGCTTCCTCCAGCCGAGCTTCTCGGCCGCGTCCCTCGCAAGCATGTGGGCCCTGCGCTGGTCCATCCCCGCGAGCGCGATGTCCGCCTCCAGCTCGAATATGTCCGCGGCCTGCATGGGCGGGTACATCACCTTCGACGCGTCCAGCTCGGCCTCGTCCTCGGTCCGCCCCATTATCGTCATCGCCCTCTTGATGCGCATGAGTGTGCTGGCCTTGCACACCCTGATGAACTTCTCCCAGTAGTCCGGCCTGCCCACGAGGTCGTTGGCCCACACGAACTTCGCGGAGTCCTTGACCCCCAGCGCGAGGAAGCACTCGCGCATGTAATCCCCGCAGACGCGGATGCTCTCGATGTCGCCCCCGAACTTGTCGTTTATCATGGCGTGCCAGTCGGCGAGGAAGACGGTCATGCGCACGCCGGCCTCCTGCAGGTCGGCCATCTTGGCCGCGGTGATGACCTGCCCGACATGGACGTACCCGCTCGGCTCGAACCCGATGTAGGCGCTCGGGGAATCGTTGGTCTCGAAGAGCGTCCTCAGCTCCGGCTCCGTCACGATCTCGAGCGCGCCCTTGGTCGCGAGCTCCATCTTGCGTTCGACGTCCATCCTTGTTCCTCACCCATGAACGAGCGGACCTGTGGAAAAGCTTTGCGGCACACGGATTCGGAAAGGGTTAAGAGGGGCACACGCATTAGCACTAACTCCCTTCGCGGGGTCAGTCATTGTAGAGGGGAGTCGATGCCGGTTTCCAGTCTTCGCAACGGTAAGATGATCATCAAGGTCTCGGACGTGAAGGACGTCGTGGGTGACAGGTTCAGGATCTCGGAGGAGTTCTACTGCGAGCTCGACAGGGAGGTCCATGAGATGATCGAGAGGGCGGCCAGGCGGGCGAAGAGGACCGGCCGCAAGACCCTCAAACCGTACGACCTCTGAGGCCGTTACACGAGTTCTCCCATGACCGAC
>JBFXGF010000206.1:0-2776 GCA_050178275.1 Thermoplasmata archaeon
GGCGCCGGACCCGTCGCTCGCGGGGGCGCAGTGCGGCCTCGCGATGCAGTACATCCTGGACCAGGCGAAGCCAACCATCGCCATATCCCGTGTGAACGGCAAGATCAAGGTCTCGACCAGGGGCACGAAGTACCTCGTCTCCAAGGGCCTGGATCTGTCGTCCGGGCTGAAGCGCGCCGCGGAGAAGGTCGGGGGCAACGGCGGGGGGCACTCGGTGGCCGCGGGCGCGACCATACCCGAGTCGAAGCTCGACGAGTTCCTGTCAATCCTGGACGAGGTCGTCGGCAATCAGATGGGCTGAGCGCGCCAAGGACCCCGTCGCGGACACCTGGGCGCGCGGGTTTCTCCCGACAAGGTTATATGTGGCGAAACGGGAATCATCCCCGTCGGGGGCGGCGATGAACAAGCTCGTGGGCACGCTGATCACATTCGTCGGGATATGCCTGGTGCTGCTGGGCGCGATATTCATCGTGGCTTGGGGCGTCGAGAACGTCGTCACCGGGCTCGCGATGGTACTGTTGGGCGCGGGCCTCATGTATTATGTGTACCGGGTCGAGAAGATCGAGGCCGCGAAGCCCAAGCTCGTGTCCCAGACGTTCAACGTGTCGATGTCAGGCTCTGGCGAGATGGCCCAGAAGGACATGGTCTGCAAGTCCTGCGGCGCGCCCATCTCGGAGAAGGATGTCAGGGTGGTCCAGGGAGGGCTCATGGCCACATGTCCTTACTGCGGCGTCGCGTTCGCCCTGCAGGAAGCCCCCAAGTGGTGACGCGTCCATGAACAGGTCCCTCTTTGTCCTCCGGTCGGTCTCATTCGCATTGGCCCTCATCCTGTCCGCGTCCGCATTCGTCCAGGCGTGCTCGCGCTCGGCGGGGGCGGCCGAGACCTACAGCTTCAGCGTCGAGTACGAGCGCCTGGACGTGTCCGTGCTCAAGGACGGGAGCGTCGACATCGACTACTCGTTCTCCTTCACCAACTTCGGCTATCTGGACGGCGTCGACATCGGCCTCCCGAACGAGTACTACGACCTGGACTCCGCCGAGGCGACCATCACCGTGGGCGGTTCGGAGTACGCTCCCTTTCAGATACACGAGTCGCCCTACGTGGACATCGGGGCGGCCGTCGAGTTCACGGCCGCCGTGATGGAGCTGATCGGCGTGTATGGCACGACGTTCCAGCTCGACTTCCATATCAACAACCCTCACATGGTGTACGAGAACGAGCTCGTGGAGGGCACGGTCGGCGTCGCCATGAGGCCGACCTGGTTCGACCCGTCCTTCCAGGTGGGCCCGACCGGGGAACTCACCGCCAGGGTGTTCTTCCCCGAGGGGTTCGCCGAGTCCTCGGACGCCGTATACCTCGAGGGCCAGCCCTGGGACGCGTTAGGCACCGACCCGGTGACCGGGCTCATGGTCGCCACTTGGACCGCGGCCGACGTCTTCCCATCGGATATCGAGGCCGGGACCTTCGATTTCGGGGTCGGGTTCCCCGAGGGGTTCGTGGACAGCTACGTGAAGCACACCATCTGGGACACGGTCTCCGACCTCTTCTCGTCGGCCATGGAGTTGGCCTGCCTCTGCTCGCCGGTCCTCGTCATAGGCGCGGTCTTCGCGGTCGCGATCATGGCCGACAGGGCCAACAAGGCCGCGAGGAGGAAGGACTACTTCAAGCCCTCCATGGGCCTCGTGGGCTCGGGCCCGAGGCGGGACCTCACGGCCGTCGAGGCCGCCGTAATCGTCGAGAGGCCGCTCGAGGTCGTAGCCACCATGATACTGTTCGGCCTCGTCAAGAAGGGCATGGTCAGGATAGACTCCGACCAGAGGCCGATGCGGCTCACGAGGCTCACCGTGAAGGGCGAGCACCAGTACGAGACCGAGTACATGGAGGCGATAGGCGACTACGGCGAGCTGAACCCCATGTACCTCAAGGAGACCCTCGTCAACCTGGTCAGGGCGACCGAGAAGAAGCTCGTCGGTTTCGATTATCAGAGCACGAAGACCTATTACGAGGAGATTTGCGCGGCCGCCTGGCGCCAGGTCAAGGACGCCGGGACGCCGGAGGAGTTCGCGTCCACGCTGTCCGAGAAGAACGAGTGGATGATGCTGGACAGGGACTACGGCAGGCGCATGGAGGACCATTTCACGGGGCTACCGTATACGTACGTGCACACCGCGCACTACCCGTACGGCGGGAGCGCGCCCTCGGGGCGCGTGTCCCCGCAGCAGCTCGCGTCCAACTACGCGTCGAGCGTCAAGAACGCGAGCAACAACGTGGTGTCGAACTTCAGGCGCCTGGCGGACCAGGTCGTCGGCAAGACGAACCCGGCCCCGGCGCCCTCTTCGTCGGGCTCGTACCTCAGGGGCGGGGGCGGTTTCCGTGGCGGCGGAGGATGCGCGTGCGCCTGCGCGTGCGCGTGCGCCTGTGCGGGAGGTGGCCGGTGATGCCGTTCAAGCTCGTCGCGCCGTCCCCCGACTCGCTCGGCCTCAAGCCCGGCACGTACAAGTACGACGGCGCGGGCGCGCTCGCCCGGCACAGGTTCCACGTCAGGGTCGACAGCGCGAGCAAGGGCGTCCTCATGGTGGACGGGTCGAAGATCGTGTTCCTCAACGGCACCGCCCTCGACTACGTCCGGTGCATCCTCGAGGGCAAGGACGCGGACGCGGCGTACGCCTACATGAGGCGGAGGTACAAGGGGCTCAAGAGGGCGGCGGCCAGGGAGGACTACGCGTCCATCAACGACAGGCTCGCCCGTTTCGTCAAGGGCGAGGAGTCCGTCAT
>JBFXGF010000207.1:0-2775 GCA_050178275.1 Thermoplasmata archaeon
GTCGGGTCTCTCCTGGGTCTGCTCGCGGGCCTCCCGATGGGGAACTATCTCGGTGACATCTATGTCGATATGGCATTCCATTCGGAAGCGACCGAGACGGTCATGAGCGTCGGCGTCATCGTGGCGGGCCTGGTGTTCGGCCCGGCTACGGCCGCCCTCGCCTGCTTCGTGGCCGTCTGGTCCACAGTGTCCCTCGAGCCGCACGAAGCCATCAAGGATATGCGGACGCAGAAGACGGGTAAGACCAGGCGCGCCAGGGGAAGGATCCGGGGGCCCCCCAGGCTATCGTACATAACCGTATACACCCTCAGGAACATGTCCAGGCACCGGAGGCGGACCTTCTTCACGGTCCTCGCCGTGTCCTTCTCGGTCGTGCTCGGCGCGATGTCGTTCCTCATGGTGGCATCGTTCTCGCACTCTGTCGAGAAGAGCGTCACCGATTACGAGCACTGGGACCTGGTGGTCGACTTCGCCTACCCCATGAACTCGTCGTCCGCCGCGAGCGTGTCGGTCGAGGGTGTCTCTGACATCGTCCAGGTTGCCCGCATGGCGGCGTCCTGGAGCAGCGGTTCGACCAACGGACAGACCGTGGTGACGGCGCTGCCCATGGGGCAGTCGTTGCACGGGACCCAGCTGACGGAAGGCGACCTCGCGTCCTCAGTGGACGAGGTCATGGTCGGATACTCGATGGCCAAGGATCATGGGATACGTGTCGGTGGGTCCATATCTCTCGATTGCGGGCACGGCGCGGCTGACTTCACCGTGTCCGGGATTCACGCGGACTCCCTGGGGCAGGTCATGATGTTCATGGAGGCCGCGGGGACGCTGGTCCCCGAGCCCCCGATAATCGGCCTGTTCGTCAAATGCTCGGAGGGCATGGTCCAGGAAGTCGCCGACGAGCTGTCGGCCCTCCCGGCCGTGTCGAACACCCAACTGAGCGAGGACATGGAGAACGGCCTCCTGACATACATGACGAGCTACAACAGCGTCCTGTACGCGTTCTCGATGGTCGGCGTGACGATATCCACGCTGACCATGGCGAACGTCGTGTTCATGGGCATACTCGAGAGGCAGAGGGAGTACGGGCAACTGAGGGCGCTCGGGTACTCGAGGCGTGACATGTCCAAGAGCATCGTGACCGAGATCGTCGCCCTCGTGGCAGTCAGTGCGGTCGCCGCGGCTCCCATGCTCTACCTCACGATCGAGTCCATGGGGGGCGCGTTCAGGGAGTTCTGGCCGATGTACCAGACGATACTGTACCCCGCGGACTGGCTGGAGTACTTCGTCGTCCTCGGGATGGTTCTGGTTTTCGGTCTTCTCGCGGCGGTCCCCGGGATAAGGTACCTGAACAGGATGGACGTCGCCAAGGCCGTCACTGGCGGAAGGTTCGGATGACATCGCCGGGACGCCCGACGCTCGGTCACCTCGGGCGCGGCCGAATGCCAGCAACATATTAAGCCGACTCCCGCAATCCCCCAGTGATGGTCATGCAGGCGCGCGATGGGCGACGCCCCCACGCACAGCCGGACTCGGAGAGCGGCCCGGTCCTGGTCACTTGCGCCCGGTCGCCCCCACAGATCGGGGGCACGCCGACCGTGATGTACGAGCTGCTCCGCCACTTCCCGCGAGGGTCGGCCGTCCTCATATCGAAGGTGCAGAGCGCCCGCCACTCGGAGGATAACCGCAGGCTCGACATCGAGCACCACCGGGTCGGCAGGCTGTCCTCGCTCGCCTATCACAGCCTGTTCCAGCTCGTCACGATCCCCCTGACGCTCCTGTCGACGATGACAATCGTCCACAGGATGAAGGCGCGGCCCTCCAGCGTACTGGCGGTGTTCCCGTCCCTAGACCTCCTGGCAGTATCCCTCGTCGTGTCTAGGCTGATTAGGGTGCCCGTGTTCGTGTATCTCCACGACTGCGTCCTGGAGACCGCGGCCAACCCAGTCGAACGCGTCTTGGCCGGCATGGTTGAGAGATGGTCGGTTTCCCACGCGAGGAAGGTATACTCCATGAGCGAGCCCATGGAGGACTATCTGAGGACGCGCTCGATGGAAACGGAGGCGCTGCCTCACGGGGTGGACGTCTCGCTCATGCGGGAGCCTGCGGGGTCCTCGGACCCGGCGAAGGTCAAGCTGGGGTTCGCGGGAATGGTGTACGAGACCAACCTGGGGGCCATGCGCGACTTCGCCGAGGCGAAGGGGCAATCATGCGGTAAGCTCGAGATCCATGTCCGGTGCCCGAGGCAGTCCCTCGACCTCATGCGGGCGGCCGGGGTTCTGGACATGTTCGACTCGGCGGAGACATTGGCCAGGAGGGAGGAGGTCCTCGACTTCCTGGCGGGGTGCGACGTCCTTGTCGTGCCCATGAGTTTCGAGTCGAAGATGAAGAAGGACCTACTGACGATATTCCCGACGAAGGTCACGGACTACTGGCTCGCCCAGAGGCCTATCGTCGTGTACGGTCCGGACGAGTATGCGTTCGTGACGAAGGCCGCTAGGGATGGGTACGCCGTAGCGGTCACGGAGCGCGGCCCGGAAGCGATACTGTCAGCCCTTGGGACGCTCGGCGATTCCCCAGACTTGAGGCAGAAGTTCGTGAGGGCCGCGAGGGATATGGCTGAGAAGCACGACATCAAGACGATAAGCAAGAGACTGATGGACGACCTCGGAGTGTCGTGAGGGCCGCCATCCTCTGATTGCTCAGTTAAGTGCTTCACAATAGAATATTTGTGCCGAATGCAATTATAAAAAAGCACATCGTCCTGCCCCATCTAAT
>JBFXGF010000208.1:0-2751 GCA_050178275.1 Thermoplasmata archaeon
GGTTCCCCGCGGTCTCCTCCGCCACTGACCGGACACGGCACATCATGTCCGTCTCGGGCAACGCCACCCCCGCGGACTCCGCCACGGCGACGCACTCGTCACATATGTCGGACATGAGATGGATGATTGTCTCGCTCTCCAATAGCCGTCCGTTCGGGACACGGAGGACGGCAGTCACAGGGTTGATGCAGGAGTTCACGACGGCCTTCGCCCAGATCTCCGCGACTATGTCCCTCTTGACCTCGACCTTGAGCCCAACGCCTGAGAATGCGTCCGCCATCTTCCTGGCGCCAGCCTCGTCCATGTCCGCGCCTATGACCGTCCGCCCGAGGCCGGACACCTTGACCCTTCCGGGGGACAGTAGCTGCGCGCCCATCGTAGTTGTGCCCCCAAAGGCCTTGGGGCCCTTCCAGGCACGCATCAACTCCAAGTTGCCCAATCCATTCTGGAGGGTCAGCGCAAGGGTCTTGTCCCATTGAAGGTTCAAGAGATGGTCGATAGCGGACTTGGTGTCATAGGCCTTGGTGGTGAGTATCATGATGTCCGGAGGCTCGATGCCGTCGACTGACTCGTATGCCCGCACATCCGCCGTCGACTCGATAACGCCCGTCATGAGCAGGCCGTGGAGTCCTACGGCGTCCATATTGTCCTTGCGACCGACGAGGATGACATCGTGCTTGCGGGCCAGGATGCCGCCGAGGGCGGAGCCGAGCGCGCCCGCCCCGAACACCAGTATACGCATCAGACGATGATGACCGCGAAGCGCCTATTTGTGGGTTGTTCCCCGATGAGCACTCCGTCCCATGTGTGATGTCATCATCGGCCTACGGGCCCAGTGCCTGGTGGACCCTTCGGCGACCTCGAATGGCTTAAGTACGGTCACCATAATCCTGTCACGTGGACGCCCAGGAGGCCATCGTTGCACTTCAGCTGGTGTCGACAGGTGTCGTTCTATGCTACGCCTCGCTCCTCGATTTGAGGACCAGGAGGGTGGGGAACGTGTTCTGGATGGCGCTTTCGGCCGCAGCCATCATACTCCTGGTCGCACGAGTCCTCGTTGATGAAGCGCCGCTCGAATACCTGCTAGTGCTCGTCCCCGTCCTTGCCGTCCTGGCCGACGTGTATGGACAGCCCGATGAGTCCGAGGGGTTCCGGAAGTCAATGCCGGTCGTCTTGTATGCGGTCGCCATAGTCGCGACGGTCTACCTCGCGTATCTCTGGGTGGACGACAGATACTTTGCACACCTCCTGACCGCGCCCGTCATGATGCTCGTGATCGTCGTCATGTACATGTTGGACGTGGTCAAGGGAGGCGCGGACGCGAAGGCGCTCATGGCCCTCTCCATCATGTTCCCGTTCTACCCCGCCATAGGGTCTCTGCCGATCGTCGCCTCTGGCGGCTCGCCATCGCAGATCCTATTCCCCTTCACGTTCGCCATCCTCTTCGCCGCGGCCATCATAGTCGCGCTCACCCCGCTCTGGTTCATGGTCAGGAACCTCGTCGCGGGGGAGTTCTCGTCCCCCTACGGCTTCTTCGGGTACAAGCTGGATGCGGAAGTCGCCAAGAGGAGCCACGTATGGCTGATGGAGAGGATGGAGGACGGCGCGCATAGAAGACACGTCAGACCGATTGGGGACGAGCGCCTGTCGGAGGAGATCGACAAGCTCGTCTCAGCGGGTCACGGCAGAATCTGGGTGACACCTAAGGTGCCATTCATAATCCCCATGACAATCGCGTTCATCTTCACGACGGCCGTCGGCAACATCCTATTCATCATCATGGGCCTTTGAGGGACAGAGCCGGCGCACGGGGCAGCCACGGCAGCGCGGCCTGACCAGGCAATGTTCCTTGCAGTGGATGACCACCGCGGCGTGGGCGCTCGACAGACGCTTGGCGTCGAGCCCCAGGGCCCGCTCGAACATCGCTTTGACATGCCCATAATCGCGGCCAGAATATATCCCGAGCCGATCCAGCAGCCTGAACGAATACGAGTCTACGACGAAGCTCGGGAGGTTCAGGGCGTAGAGCATGATTGTGTCGGCAGTCTCAGGGCCTATCCCTTCGATCGACAGCAGCTCGCGCCTCAACTCACTCACTGGCCTGTCCCCCATGCGCTCGATGTCTCCCCCGTAGCGGTCTAGCAGGTGCGACGAGAAGGAGCGGAGGTACCTGGCCTTCTGCCGGTAGAATCCTGACGGTCGGATGACCTCCTGAAGCGACGAAACCTCGCACGAGGACATCGCGGACGGGCTCATCATGGCCGACGACTTGAGGTTCCCAATCGCCGCTTGGACGTTCGTCCACGAAGTGCGCTGGGTGAGTATCGCCCCTACCGCGACCTCGAACGCGGACTCGCTCGGCCACCACTCGGCTACGCCGTAGGCCCTCTCGAGCTTGTTCACGAGAGAATTGAGTGACAGAGACAACTGACAGCCCCCCGTTCACACGACGATGTTCAGGGCGGCCCCGCACTTGCCACACTTGCCGTCCTTGAGGTCCGTGCGCGTGACGAGAAAACCGTCCCGACGGATCACGGGCGAGCCACATACCGGGCAGAAAGTATCGTCCCTGTCGCCAACAGGAACGTTCCCCAGATAGACGAACTCGAGCCCCGCCGCCTTGGCCAGCTCATACGCTTTCACGAGGGTGCCCGTGGGCGTCCTCGGGGCCGACGTGAGTGTGTAGTCGGGGTGGAAGGCGGAGAAATGTATGGGGACGTCCTTTGCCAGCGAGTCCGAGACCCACCTTGC
>JBFXGF010000209.1:0-2731 GCA_050178275.1 Thermoplasmata archaeon
CTCTCGTCCCCGTCGACCCTGAACACCCTCACGCCGAGATGCTTGGCCACGGCGCTCGCGAGCACCGTCTTGCCAACACCAACGGGGCCCTCTATCATGAGGTGCTTCCTCGACCTCAAGGCGGCTATCGCGCTCTCCAGCTCCCTCGCTCGGCCGACGATGTTATGCTCCCTCTGGAGACCCGCGACCTCATCCGAGAGACCCATGACAGACCGACGCCGGATGATGCGGAAGTGGCATATAGATTGTTGTCCCGAGCGCCCGGCCGAAGGCGACTGGGGCTAGGGCTTTATTGCGGGTCTGCGTTCACGGGGGCGAGAGGATGAGCGCAAGTCGACATGATGCTCGATTCGTCGTGCGGGCCTTGAGCGAGAGAGACCTGGAGCAGGTGCCCCGGGTCTGGGTCGAGTCCGGGCTCCCCTACCGTCCGAAGGGCAGAGACGCCCCTGAGGGACTGAAGTCACAGTTGAGGAGAGACCCTGACCTGTTCTTCGGTGCTTTCGACGGACCGAGGATGATAGGCGTGGTCATCGCCACGGACGACGGCAGGAAGGGCTGGATAAACAGGCTGGCGGTCCTGCCGAGCCACAGGAGGAAGGGCGTCGGCAAGGCCCTCGTGAACGCGTGCGAGGAGGCGCTGAGGAGGCGGGGCCGGGGGGTCTTCTCGATGCTCATCGAGGGTGAGAACGACGCGTCGGAGTCGCTGTTCCTGAAGGCTGGGTACCGGTCGGAACACCACATAAGGTACTACGCGAAGCGTGACAGCGAGGAGACCTAGACGTCCTTCCAGCCGTCGCCGAGTCGACCGGGTCTCGGTCGCAGCCATCAAGTTCGACACCTTTTTATAAGATGTAACGAATCCTAACCCGCAGGACGAGGTCCTGAGGGATCGGGATGCAGAGCGGTGAGCCTAGTCTCAGCCTTGACGTCTCAGAGAAATCCAGGTCCGGCTCGATGCCGATCTCAGACCTGCATGACATACTGAAGCTGATTTCCCGGGTCGAGCCCATCGAGGAACTCCTCGAGAAAACCGCGGGGACAATCACGTCATCCTTCGGCGTCAAATCACTGGTCATATGCGTCCTGGACGAACGGACTGGCATGTTCGTGCCGAAGTGCGTGAAAGGGTTCCCTGAGGACAACGCGACCGCGATAAGGAAGCACACGTACTCAGCTGACAGGAGGAGAAAGGAGCTCCTCCGGGGACACAGGATCGACCGGCGGACATACTTCGTCAGGGCCGAAGAAGACATACTCATGACCAACGAGGACATGGACTATGTCACCGACATGTCCGCCCTCTCGACGCCGAGGGAATCGCCCGACCATTGGCATCCCCTCGACTACATGCTGTTCCTGATGGTCGACAGGCTCGGGAACTGGATAGGTTGGGTGGAGATCGATTACACCGTCGATGGGCGAATACCGTCCAAGGAGGCCGCGGACCGGATACAGATTCTGGCAGACCTCATCGGCATCGCCATCGAGAACTCTAAGACTTACGACGACGCGATCTCCGCGATGAGGGACTCGCAGGCGTACCTCGACCTCATAGTGCGGGACATCGGGAGCGTGGTGAACCCGCTGATCTACTACCTCGAGAAGGTCGAGAAGAGCGGTACGCTGGATGCGGAGAACGCAGAGTCGCTGGTGAAAGCGCTCACGATGTCCAGAGCTGCCAAGGGGCTGGTGGACAACGTCAGCAAGTTGTCCGAGGCGAGGTCATCAATGTCCTCGGAGATGAGCAGATACGACCTCAGGGACGTCCTGGTGAGGTGCATCTCAGCCCTGAAGAAGGAATTCCCGTCCCGGGACATAGTCGTCAGCTTCGACTGCCCTGACGGGGAGTGCGCCATCGGGGCCGACGGCCTGATCCACGACCTGTTCATGAGCATCCTCAGCAACGCCGTCAAGCACAACCCGAACTCGACGGCCGAGGTGGATGTCGCGATAAGCAACGGCACCGGCGTTTGGACGGTGACCATCGAGGACCACGGGACTGGCGTCCCCGACGACCGCAAGTCCGAGATTTTCTCGAAGCCCGTGGGTACACTTGAGGGATTGACCGGGATGGGCGTGGGTCTCTCGGTCGTCTCCCTCCTGGTCGATAGGTACTCGGGGGTCATCGGCGTCTCCGACAGGGTCAGGGGCGACCGTTCCGAGGGGACCTGCGTGGAGATCGCGTTCCCGAAGATGGATGACCAGGGGCACGCGGACGGCATCGGCGCCCATGGGTCCGGCCCGTATTAGCGCTGGCCCCAGGCCCGAAAACCATATCTACCTTGGAGTTCTGAGCGACTCACCATGACGCACGAAGAACGCCTGGGCTCACCGGAGCTCAGGAAGACCGAGGACTACGACGCGGTGAGGGCGCTCGCCCTGCGCTCAGGCCTCGAGGACGGGACCTTCGAGAACATCGTGATGGCCTACGGGTACTACATAGGCGACGAGCTCTTCGGGTGCGCGGCGCTCAAGCGAGAGGGCGAGAGATACGCGGTCGCGTGGCTAGCTGTCTCGGAAACACTCCGGAGGAAGGGGGTCGGCCGGCTGCTGGTGAGGGGGATCGAGACGGAAGCCAGGATGAGGGGGGCGGACAGGATATGGGCCCTCGCGAGGGCGCCGCGGTTCTTCGAGAGGATAGGGTTCAGGATAGCCTCGTCCGGGGAGTCCGCAGGGCCTACGATGTCCAACTGCCTCCTCTGCTCCCAGTACCAGAGGACATGTTTCCCAG
>JBFXGF010000210.1:0-2705 GCA_050178275.1 Thermoplasmata archaeon
GAGAAGGCGCCATATCTCGCGTCAGCGAAGTACCCCGGGGGCACCGTCATGTTCGCCCTCAGGGGAAGGACCAACAGGGAGAAGCTGATCGGCGTGCAGCACTTCGACTCGCCCAAGTGGCGGGTGCTCGCGGTCCTGGACCTGGTCAAGAAGAAGGGGCTGCACTTCTACTCCTACGGTGACGACTTCGTCTGCACAGGGAAGCAGCCGAAGCCCCCCAAGGAGTATATCGCCCAGGCGGCCGGCGCGGTTGGGGCGACGAGGGAGGACGGCGCCACTTACAGCTGCCCGCACGCGTCCCGGGCGTCCGAGAGGATGGAGTTCGCGTTCGTGAACACTGACGCGAAGGTACTCGTGTGCCCGCAGTGCGGCGCGAAGAACAAGAACACGCTCAACAAGCTCGCGGAGGGCATGGCCGTCCCGAGCGTCCTGGACGAGGTGGACATATCCATCGAGAGACCGCTCGAGATCGTCTCGGGCAGCAAGGACCTGGGGGACCTCCTGAGCTCGCCGGTCGACAAGTCCCTCCTGGAGAGATACGCCTCGGGCGAGCTCGGGGACCGGGAGCTCATCGACTCGCACTTCGAGGACGTGCACGGGAGGCTCGAGGAGCGGAAGGACAGGATCTATGTCAGGGGAGACAGGTCGTACGGCGACGACCGGGACGCCTTCGTCGCGGCGATGACCTCGGACGACCTGGAGGCGAATGCCCTCGGGGCGATGCTGGCGGACATCGACCACGCCGTGGTGGCGGACCCGAAGGACACCGTGAACAGCCTCATGTCCAGACACTGGTCGGACCATGGCATGGCGGCCATGAAGGGCGTCGTCCCCGCGGATGTCGCGGAGGAGTACTACAGCGAGGACGCGGAGACCGCGCAGTCCCCGCTCAAGGTCATAAGGCGGGCCGTGAAGAAGGCCGCGCACGCGGAGGTGACCTCCAGGATGCCGTCGTACTCGGGTCTGTCGCAGCACTCGAGCCTGGTGGACGAGGTGGTCAGGGCGTACAAGACCAGAGGCTCGGCGGGGGCCAACGCGGTCTTGGACTCCGACACCTCGAACGACCACCGCTCACGCTCGATCGCGCACGCGTTCTACCTGTCTCTCGGGATATCCACGAAGGCGTGGAAGTACACGGCCGAGGAGCAGGAGTTCGGCAAACACCTGAGCCGGTCCGCGAAGAGACTCCTGGACAGCGAGAACGCGGACGCGCACCACAAGGCGTTCGTCGCGTTCATGAAGGAGGCGGGGAGCACCGAGGAGATCAGGAGGTCCTCGTGAACCTCGCATCCACGACCACGTGGCTGACGCCTGGCGAGTAGGACTTGACCTCTTTGAACCTGAGCACCTCGACCCTGTCGTCCCTAGCCGTTTCCCTCAGTCTCTGGACCGGCCTCTGAGGGAGGAGCTCGTTGGGACATGTCTCGTGGTAGTGCAGGATGCCGCCGCTCTTGAGCAGGCGGAAAGCGGTCCTGAGGAACTCGTGGGTCGTCTTCACATAACCCATCACGACCCTGTCCGCGAACGCGTCGCCCGGGAGGTCCCTGTTGTCCCCGAGTATCGGCTCCACCCTGCCGCCGACCTTGTTCAAGGCGATGTTCTCGACGAGGTATCCGTACGATACCTCGTTCACCTCGCACGATATGACGCGCTTGGGCCTCTGATGGACCGCGAGCGGGAGCGTGAAGTATCCGATGCCTGCGAACATGTCCACGACGGTCTCGCCGTCGCAAGCGACGGAGGCCATCCGCATGCGCTCGTCGACGTTCCCGGACGAGAACATGACCTTGGACGCGTCCAACTTGTACAGTATCCCGTTCTCCCGGTGGACCGCGACTGGGTCCGTGCCGAACAACACCCTCACGACCGGGGTCCTGTAATCCCCCGAGATGCCCCCGACATCCCGCAGGACGGTCTTCGCCTTCAGTACCTTGGCGTACGCCTCCCCCAGGTGGTCCTCGTAGGGGCTCAGCTCCTTCGGGAGCCGCAGGGTGACGACGTCACCGAGCTGCTCCCACTTCTCCGGCAGGAGGAGCTTCAGCTCCTCCGGGACCTGGGCCATCGCCCTGACCTGGTCGATGGGGTCCGTCCTCGTGTGCCTGGACGGGAAGGACCCGTCGAAGGTGGACGCGTGGAACCTGGCCAGGACCTCGGGGTCCGGCTCGCTCAACACCGGTATCAGGACATGGTCGCCGTCGTCCAGGATGGCCAGTTTCTTGTCGACGACGCCCCTGCGGGCCATGATCACCCTGAGCTCCTCGGCCAGGGCCCTCGGGACTTTGACCCCTCGCACGCCCGTCGCATCGTCCAGACCGGTAATAACACTTTTTCATCCCGCGCTCGACCGAAAACGATATAGACGGATTCGGGCTTCGGAACGAAGGATGATGCGCGTCCGAGGGGCGGCCGCTGCGGCCCTGACACTCCTGTTGCTGGCGTCAGGCGCTGCCTCCGCGGACATCGCGCTGCCCGGGTCCCCGCATTACGCGAACAACATCTTCTCAGGGTTCGTGACTCCCACGATCAGGCCTGGCGACTCGCTCGTGTTCGGGTTCAACATGACGAACCCGTACGACGACCCCGCCTGCGCCATGGCGGACCTCAACCTCACGGTCGGCATCTACAGATACGCGACCCAGGAGGAGGTCAGGGACGTCGACTCGGAGTTCGAGGACCCACCGGTCTTCGAGAACGGGAAGCCGGAG
>JBFXGF010000211.1:0-2685 GCA_050178275.1 Thermoplasmata archaeon
ACATCGGCTCCGCCCCGACCGGGGAGCCGGGGACGATCACGATACACATCGACGCGAGCAACACGAACATCGCCCAGGCGATAACCAACGAGGTCCGGCTGACCGTCCAGACGGTCATATCCTCGGAGTACCACGTGCTCCCGCCCATCACCGTCTCCGAGGACAGGGTGTACGGCGAGGGCTCGGAGTTCATCGACTTCTTCGCGCCCGGGGTCATGGGCCTCGCGGCGATGATGGTGACCTTCATGCTCTCCATCATATCCTTCGTTCACGAGAGGACCACGGGCACGCTCGACAGGCTCCTGACGACGCCCGCGACCGAGGGGGAGATAGTCGCGGGGTACGCCCTCGCGCTCGGGCTGGTCGGGCTCATACAGTCGGTCGTGATACTCGTGACCGCGGTCGCGCTGTTCCAGGTGCAGATAGTCGGCAGCCCGCTGCTCGTCCTCATAATCATATTCGTGCTGGGCGCGGGGAACCAGGGCCTCGGGTTCCTGCTGTCCTCGAACGCCAAGAACGAGTTCCAGGCAGTCCAGTTCATGCCCATCATACTGTTCCCGTCCATACTGCTCGCGGGCGTGTTCTGGCCGATCGAGGCCGTGCCCGACCTGCTCAGGCCCGTCTCGTACTTCATCCCCCTAACCTACGCGGTGGAGGGGTGCAGGTCCGTCATGATCAGGGGCTGGGGGCTCGGGGACGTGTGGCTCGAGCTGGCCGTGCTCATAGGGTTCGCGGCGGCGATGCTCATCCTGAGCGCGTACAGCCTCAAGAAGAGGAGGTGAGCATGAGGCTCGAGGGCAGGGCGACGCTGATAGCGGACGGGGCCGAGGTCACGCGCAGGCAGCTCGACGCGCTCCGCGCGGTCGCCGACACGGGCAGCATGAGGAGGGCCGCGGGGGCCCTCGGCATCTCCACCCCCGTGCTGCACAAGTACGTGAGGGAGGCCGAGGCGAGGGTGGGGGCCGAGCTCGTGTCCTCGTCTAGCAGGGGCACCGCGTTGACCGCGGACGGGCGCGCCCTCCTAAGGGCCTTCGGGTCGTTCGAGCTCAGGTTGAAGGACGAGGACGGGGTCAGGGTCGCCGGCACGCTCGTCTCCGAGAGGTGCGTGCTGACCGCGGCCACCGCCCTCTCCGCATCCGGCGCCGCCTGCAGGGTCTGGATATCCACGGACGAGGAGAACCTGCGCATGATGGACGAGGGGCGGCTCGACTGCGTCGTGCTGGACGACGCGCTCTACGCGATGGAGCGCGCGGACATGTTCGACGGCACCGAGGTCGGGTCCGACGTCCTGCTGCACAGGCATTCCGGCCCCGACTACCTCCGGCTGGCGTTCGGCGCGCAGAGGCTCGCCTTCCGGCACTTGGAGCAGAGAGGGGTGGGGCACAGGGTCGTCCGCACGGCCTTCGAGCCGGCCGTGCTCGACACCACGGACCTGAGCTACTTCGTCAACCGCAGCCTCGTCCGCCGGGGGATAGTGAGGGCCCACGGGGCGAGGGAGCAGAAGTGGTCCGCGCACTCGGTCGTGGCGGTCCCGTGCTCGAAGAGCACGGGGGCCGAGCGGTTCGTCTCCGAGGCTAGGCGGGCAGGGCTTTATCCTAAAGGGTAACGCTTAACCCGTCCGGGCAAAACCCTCAAATACGCTCGGAGCGGTCCCCGGTCCGGTGAGTGTTTTGGCTGAGGCCAAGGAACCGAACCCGGAGTTCACGAGAAAAGTGGTGGAGGCCGGGGGCAAGACGGTCAACCTGTGCTTCCAGTGTGGCACGTGCACGGGCAGCTGCCCATCAGGGAGGCAGACGGCCTTCAGGGTGAGGAAGCTCGTCAGGCGCGCGCAGCTGGGGTTCGAGGACGACGTGCTGCCCTCGGACGACCTGTGGCTTTGCACGACCTGCTACACGTGCTACGAGAGGTGCCCGAGGGGCGTCGAGATCGTCGACGTCATCATGGCGCTCAGGAACATGGCCGTGAGGAAGGGGTACATGGCTGAGCCGCACAGGAAGGTCGCGGAGCTCATATCGAGGACGGGGCACATGGTGTCCCTAAGGGAAGAGGACAAGGCGCTCAGGGCGAAGCTCGGCCTGCAGAGCGTCCCACCGACGGTCTTCTCGGACCCGAAGGCCCTCGAGCAGGTGAAGAAGATCGGGGCCGCTTGCGGCTTCGACAAGCTGATAGCGGGAGGCAAGTGACATGGCTAAGTACGGATTCTTCCTGGGGTGCATCATGCCCCTCAGGTACCCGGGGATAGAGAGCTCTACCAGGGCCGTCCTGGACGCGCTCGGGGTCGAGCTCGTGGACCTGCAGGGCGCGAGCTGCTGCCCGGCGCCTGGAGTGACCAGGTCCTTCGACCAGACATACTGGATGTCCGTGGCCGCGAGGAACCTCGTGATCGCGGAGAAGATGGGCGTCGATATATTGACCATCTGCAACGGTTGCTTCGACACGCTCTTCGAGGCGGCGCACAAGCTCAACCACGACGCCGAGATGAGGAAGAAGGTCAACAAGATCCTCAAGGAGGCGGGCGTGGAGGAGTACCAGGGCACCGTCAACGTGAGGCACTTCGTCGAGCTCCTGTACAAGGACGTCGGCGTCGAGGCCATCAGGGCCCGGGCCAAGGCGGGCAACGGCATGAAGGCGGCCGTTCACTACGGCTGCCACTTCCTGAAGCCCAGCAACATCAAGAAGATCGAT
>JBFXGF010000212.1:0-2684 GCA_050178275.1 Thermoplasmata archaeon
TGACATGTCGCTCCGTGTGAGTGATTTGTGGGTACTAAAGAGTGATTGATGTACAGTTGTAGGTATTCATATCCCGAGCGCCTGACAGGCTAGTATCAATAACCTCCTAGCGTATTATCTACCGACCATATGGATAGGTGAGGACTTGGCTGAGAACCCGACTGAGAACGGTCTTCTGTACGGCCTCGAGATGCCGTCATCGTACACCAGCCTCGAGGAGGACTCGAACAAGACCCTGGAGGCAGGCCTCGCGGGCCACCCGAAGGCTAGACGGATGCTGGAGCTGCTGTCATCGGACGAGGAGCTGAGCACGCTCCTGAACCTGGCGAACTTCATCGCGGTGAGGAAGCTGGGGTACAACGACCACGGCCCCATCCACGCGAGGATAGTCGCGGCCAACGGCATCACGATACTGAAGATAATCCTCCAGAGCGGGAAGCTGGAGGTGGACTCGATCAAGGGCCTGGGAATGTCCGAGGACGACGCCCACCTGATCGTGCTCACGGGCTGCATACTGCACGACGTGGGCAACGCGATCCACAGGGTCGATCACGAGACGTTCAGCGTCATCTACGGGAAGTCCATCCTGGACAGGCTCCTGCCCGAGATATACCCCGACCTGGCGCAGAGGACGGGCGTGATCCAGCAGATCCTGCACGCGATCTTCTCGCACGACGAGGGCCGGAACGCGCTCACGGTCGAGGCGGCCATCGTGGTCATAGCGGACGGGTGCGACATCACCAAGGGCAGGGGGAGGCTGGCGTACGACCTGGGCAAACACGACATACACTCGATCTCCGCGCTCTCGATCGAGTCGGTCGACATCAAGAAGGGCAAGGACAAGCTCATCGAGATCCACGTCAAGATGTTCAACTCCGCCGGGATATACCAGCTCCAGGAGACGCTCGGCAAGAAGGTGGCCGACAGCCCGCTCAAGGACCACATAGAGATCGTCGCGGAGCTCGTGCACCCGAAGTCCAGGCAGGAGCTGCAGGTCTTCGACAGGATAGTCTTCTCGGACGGGAAGTACAGGAACGCCTAGAGCGAGAACAGCGGGATCGCGACCAGGAGCATCGCGAGGGCGGCGTACTGTCTCATCGTCAGGCTCTCCTTCAGCCTGACCTTGGCGGCCGCGATCGTCAGGACCGGGTACAGGTTCGTTATGGGCGAGACTATGGACACGTTGCCGTTCGCGAACGCGAGGTACATGGTTATCCCGCCCGCGGTCAGGAACAGCATCGAGAGCTCGAGTATTCTCAGGTCCGCCTTGGGCATCTCGAGCTTGCCCCTTGTCGTGAACAGCCAGTAGACGACCCACATGGCCGGGCACACGGCCGCGTAGACCCCGATGAAGTTGGTGTCGCCTATGACGTCGATCGCGCCCTTCGCGACGGTCGCGGAGGTGCCCCAGAAGAACAGGGAGCCGAGGGCGAACATGAACCCCCTCATCTCGGTCCTCCTGCCGTTGCCGTTCCCTGGGTTGTACGTGAACAGGAGCATCCCGCCGACCACGAGCGCCACGCCGGCGCCCTCGCCATAAGTCATGTTCTCTCCGAGGAACAGCAGGGCCAGGAGGATGGTCCAGGGGGCGTACGCGCCCGCGACCGTCCCGACGACGCTCACCTTGCCGTGCTTGAGCGCCTCGTAGTAGGTCAGATACGCGGCCCCGGAGAGCGCCGCGGCGACGACCGCCTGTATCCAGGCCCAGGCCTCATACGAGGTGCTCTCGTGGAAGAAGAACCAGTAGACGGCCCATATGACGCCTATGTTCCCGCCGAAGAGCAGGAGGTAGTTGGCGGACGATATCTGGGTCCTGGTCTCCTTCACGAAGACCTGGCCGAGGCCGTAGAACAGTATCGTCGCGAGCGAGAAAGGCAGCCAAGTGAGTTCCATCTATCGGCAAGGATGCCCATGCCATAGAAATAGGTTTGCAGCTCAAGAACTTCTTTATCCAGGGTAGCTATTCGTGCACCTGGTCTGACCATGGATTTCGCTAAGGTCGTCAAGGACGAGCTGTCGGGTTCCGTCGCCAAGTCGTATGTCGCCAGCGTGACCAGGTTCCATCGGATACAGGCGTCGCCTATGATGTACGCGGCGGCGGAGCATGTGAGGGACGAACTGAAGTCCTTCGGCGTGGACGAGGTCAGGATCGAGAGGTACCCCTCCGACGGCCGCCGGAGATACTGGACGCATATGACGGTCGTGGGCTGGACCGTGAGCGGCGCAGAGCTGAGGCTGGTGGAGCCATGCGAGCGCCTGCTCGCGAAGTTCAGCGACATCCCGCAGTCCCTGCACACGTTCAGCAAGGGCACCCCCAGAGGGGGCGTGACCGCGGAACTGGTCGATGTCGGCAAGGGCGTTTCGGACAAGGACTACGCGGGGAAGAAGATCAAGGGCAAGCTCGTGCTCGCGACTGGCCGGGGAACCACTGTGCACAGGGAGGCGGTCATCAAGCGCGGGGCCGCGGGGGTCATCACCGACGGCTTGTCGTACGAGTTCCACGGCGTGCGAGAGAGCGCCGACATCCCGGACGCGCACGCGTACCAGGGCATATGGCCGACCGCCGCGCAGGCGAAGAAGTCCACGTTCGGTTTCTCGCTCAGCAGGCGCCAGGGAAA
This sequence comes from Thermoplasmata archaeon, assembly GCA_050178275.1. GTDB lineage: Archaea > Thermoplasmatota > Thermoplasmata > UBA10834 > UBA10834 > UBA9653. Next base: position 2,619 of record JBFXGF010000212.1, read on the forward strand.
CGAGCTGAGGAGGTACCTGGCGAGCGGCAAGCCCGTCAGGCTGCACGCCAAGGTCGACGCCGCGCA
>JBFXGF010000213.1:0-2663 GCA_050178275.1 Thermoplasmata archaeon
CGTCATGTTCGTCACCAGGGACACGAAGGACGAGGTGTACTTCTGGTCCAGCAGGAATAAGGAGATGCAGATGCGCAGGGAGCTCGACTCGCTCAGGCTCAAGCTGAGGGCCCGTAGGGGGCTGCCCGACATGCCCCGGAGGACCGATGGGCTCACGAGGGCCCAGCTCGAGGACATGCTGACGCCCCAGGCGCCCACGGAGCGCGAGCAGCTCGCCCAGAAGGTGGCGGACACGAAGGGCCAGAAGAGCCTGGGGGAGTATCCCAAGGGCTCGGCGAAGGGGGCCGTGCCCCTGGCGATATCCGCCGCTGTCGCCGGCACCGGCCTGGCGGAGGCGCTGGAGGAGGCGGGGTTCTCCCCGCGCGTGGAGGACCTCGGGGAGGCGGACATAGTCATATCCGAGAGGGTCGCGGTGGCCTTCAGGACCGTGGACCAGTTCCTCGCGCAGCTGGGGGACGGCTCTATCTCGAGGCGCATGTCCGACCTGAGGAGGGGTCGCGACCACCCCGTGCTCATAGTCCAAGGGGCCGCCGAGGGGAGGGGGTTCCAGGAGGGCAACTCGGCGGCTTACGACTTCATAGGCTCGGTCATGGCCGAGCACGGCGTGACCGCGCTGTCGACGGTGGATTCGGGGCAGACCGCGGCCGCGGTCGCGTCCCTGCACCGGCAGGAGGATGGGAGGGGGAAGGAGAGGACGGGCAGGCAGACGACCTTCGACCAGGAGGGCGGGCGGATGTTCCTCGTCCAGGGCCTCCCCAACGTGTCCGCGACCATATCCGAGAGGCTTCTGAGGCGGCTCGGGAGCCCTGAGCGCGTGGCCGGGGCTTCGGTCGAGGACCTGTCGGGGGCCGAGGGAATCGGAAGGGTTATCGCCGAAGGGATTCATACCGCAATGCGCAGGAGGAGAGGGGAGGGTTGATGAGCGCGGCCAAGAACAAGTGCCCCATGTGCGAAGGCGACTGCATAGTCAAGATCATAGCGACCTCGGACGCCCGCTGGCGGGAGGTCGACGTGTGCAAGATGTGCGGCGAGATGTACCCGAGGGACAGGAAGGTCGTGACACCGGCGCCCGGGAAGCCGGGGAAGACCAAGAAGAGGGCGGCCCCGAAGACCGGGAAGGCGAAGAAGCGGAAGTGACGAGCCAGCAGCCCGGGGGACGCCCCCGGGCGCGCTCGGGGACCGCAGCAAGCTTTATGAACCACCTACCCATACGAGTGAGTCCGAGGACCATGGAGTTCAAGCTGGTTGAGAAGAAGAAGGACAGCATCAAGGTCGAGATTCTCGACACCGACGAGACCCTGATCTATCCTCTGATACACGAGCTGCTCCAGGACAAGAACGTCGCGGACGCGCGGTACACCACCGGCCACCCGCAGCTGGACAAGCCCGTCCTGCAGGTGCGGGTCAGCGACGGGAAGCCCCAGGCGGCCCTCAAGAAGGCGGCCAAGTCCCTCGTGAACCAGTACGTCGAGGCCCGGCAGCTCATAGAGAAGCAGCTCGGCTGACACGCGGGAAGCTTTTACCCTGACAGCCCATTCACATCCCGATATGAGAGAGAGCGACCTCGGCATGGAGATGTTCCTCACCGAGGGCATCCCAGGCATAGGCGGGAAGCTCCGGAAGGTCCCGGAGGACTTCGTCGTCGAAGAGATATCGATCATGCCACCTGAGGCCGCCGACGGCAGGTTCGTCATAGCCAGGGTATGGCACAGGAACTGGGAGGCGAACCGGCTCGTCCGCAGGCTGGCGTCGAACCTGCACGTCGGGAGGACGCGCGTGGGTTTCGCGGGCACCAAGGACGGCAGGGCGGTGGCGACGCAGCTGATGTCGTTCAACGCGCCCCTGGAGGCCGTCCAGGGGCTGGCGATACCCGATGTGAGGGTGACGGACACCTACATGGCCAGGCGCATGGTCACCATCGGGGACCTTATAGGCAACCGGTTCGAGATCGTCGTCTCTGACCTGGACCCCGGCGTCGATGTCGGGGACTCGTGCGAGAGGGCCAGGAAGGTCCTGGACGAGGCCGGGGGTTTCCCCAACTACTTCGGCGTCCAGCGCTTCGGCTCCGTGAGGCCGATAACCCACCTGATAGGCAAGGACCTCACCAGGGGAGACATCGAGGGCGCCGTGATGAGGTACGTGGCGAACCCGCTGAGGGAGGACTCGGAGGTGACCGAGGCGAGGAAGCGCCTGCAGGAGACCAGGGATTTCGAGAGGGCGCTGAGGGAATTCCCGATGAAGCTCACGTTCGAGAGGACGCTGATAGGGCACCTGGTGGATAGGCCGGGAGACTACCTGGGAGCGCTCAAGACGCTGCCTCAGAACCTGCTCATGATGTTCGTCCACGCGTACCAGTCGCACCTCTTCAACAAGATGTTGAGCGAGAGGATGCGGCGCGGCCTCTCCCTGAGGGTGCCGGAGGTCGGCGACCTCGTGCTGCCACTGGACAAGAACCATCTGCCGGACCATGACAACCCGATACCGGTCACCGCGGACAACCTGGAGAAGGCGCGCAGGAACGCGCTCGAGGGCAAGGCGTTCGTGAGCGGCCTCCTCTACGGCACGGAGTCGGCCTTCGCGGAGGGCCCGATGGGAGAGATAGAGAGACAAGTCATCGAGCGTGAGAACATCTCGAAGATGGACTTCCAGATCATAGGGCTCTG
>JBFXGF010000214.1:0-2661 GCA_050178275.1 Thermoplasmata archaeon
CCGGAGGCCTTCAGCTCGAAGTACACGACCCCTTTCACCCCCAGGCAGAAGTGCGCCTTGCCGTCGGCCTCCTGGCTGAAGTAGGGGAAGTAGCACGCGTCCGCCTTCGACAAGCGCTTCTTCTCCATCCTCACGTAGGGCGGCAGGTTCGGGCTCCCCAGCTCCTCCTCCCCCTCGGCGACCAGGACGAGGTCCACCGGCGGTCTCCCGACGCTCTTGTTGCAGGCCTCGACGGAGTTCAGGAACGCCGCGAGCGGGCCCTTGGTGTTGTCCGCGCCCCGGTTCACGATCGCCTTGACCTTTCCCGCGGGCAGCCGCTTGTCGACTATCTTCGCGCCCATGGCTGGATGCTTCCAGCCAGGCTCGTTGAAGGGCATCGTGTCATACATGAAGTACCCGAGGAGGGTCTTGTCAGAGTCACCCTTGCACTCGCCGTAGACGATGGGGTTGCCCTTGGTCTTCACGATCTCGACCTTGTCGCACCCGACCTCCTCGTACAGCTTGGCCACGAGCTCGGCGCACTCCTGGATCCCGATGTCCTGCTGGCTTGAGCTGGGCTGCCTGAGCAGCCTGCGCGTGCGCGAGACGTGCCTCGAGATGTCCTTGTCTATCCTCGCGTGCATCTCCTGGAGTTCGGGCCCGGTCCTCATGGTATCGCCGGAGTCATCGCCTGCGGCGGCTAAAGATTTTGCCCGCGCGCGGGCAAAGGGGAGAAATACATGCAAAGCATGCGAGGTTGCACATGGCGTTCGAGTTCCTCATCGTGTTCATCCCGATGTTCATAGTCATAGACCCGTTCGGGGTCATGCCGATCTATCTCGTCCTCACGAAGAGCATGAACGCCCCTGACAGGGCCAAGACGCTCAAGTACGCGATCGTGTTCGGGGGCACGCTCCTCGCCGCGTTCGCGCTCGTCGGCAAGGTGATCCTGGACTACCTCTCGATATCCATAGACGCGCTAAGGATCGCGGGCGGCCTCCTGCTCCTCGTGATCGGCGTGATGATGCTGTACGAAGGTGACACGCCCCGGTCGAGGCGAAAGGGCGCGGAGGAGCCGGCGGAGGAGCCGCACGTCCCAGAGGACGTGGCCTTCGTCCCGCTCGGGACCCCGATGCTGGCCGGCCCCGGCGCCATATCCGTGGTCATAACACTCACCGGGACGGCCGACATGTCCCTCGTCCTGCTGTCCCTCGCGGCCGTGATGCTCGTCACGACCCTGATGCTGTGGAAGGTCGACCTCGTGTTCAAGGTAATAGGCAACGCGGGCACGAGGGCGCTCACGAGGGTCATGGGTCTGCTGACGTCCGCGTACGCCGTCCAGATGATCCTCGACGGGATAACCGGGTACGTCGCGTCCATAATGTGAGGGCGCGGCCCGGGGACGCTCGCGCGTCAGGTGTACCCCATCGCGGGCGCGTCGCCCTCCTTGCTCGTCGACGCGACCAGATAGACCGCCGCGAGGATGAGCGCGGCCCCTACGATGGCCAGCTGCTCGAGCGTCTCGTCCAGCATCGTTATCGATATCACGAGGGCCGTCACTATCTCCAGCAGCATGATGGTGGCGGACGCGGTCGCGGACACGCCCTCGAGGCCCATCGCCCAGAGCAGCATCGCGACGGACGTGCACGCTATCCCGAGGTAGACGATCGCGACCCAGGCCATCGGCTCGATCGTGAAGTCGGCGCCAGAGGCCCCCAGGTAAGCCACGGGCGCCGCCAGCCACACGGCGGAGGTGACGATTGCCGCGGTGCTGATCTCGATCGCGGTGTACCGTGCCAGGAGTCCCTTGTTGAGCACGATGTAGAACGCCCAACCCCAGCCCGACAGGTACACGACGACATCGCCGAGGAACTCGTCCTCCGCGAAGGACATCCCCCCGTCCGCGGTCAGCAGCACGATGCCGACGACGCCCACGAGTATGCCTAGTGTCTGGAGCTTGTTGAGCCGCTCCCTGAAGACGAAGAAGGACAGGATGGCCACGGCGATGACGTTGATGTCGACGAGCAGGGCCGTCTTCGACGCCGTCGTGAGCGTCAGGCCGACATACTGCGCGACGAACGCGCCAGCGTTGAACGAGCCCACGAGCCAGATCATCGGGTCCTTGAGCACCCTGAAGGAGAACTTCTTGAGCAGAAGGACGATGGCGAGGGTCGCCGCGGACGCCACGAGGAACCTGAGCCACAGGAAGAACACGTCGTTCCCGGCGTACCCGAGTCCCCACTTGACGCCCGGGAAGGAAGTGCCCCATATGAGGCTCGCGAATGTCGTGAGCAGGACTGCGTTCCTACGGTCCCTCGGAGGCATGCGACCACGAGATTGTGGCCGGGTATTAGAACCCTGCCCAAGTTACTTCGGCTGCTCCTTGGGGAGGTCTATGTGGAACACGCTCCCCTTGCCCACCTGGCTCTCGACCCAGAGCCTCCCGCCATGGGCCTCGATAATCCCCTTGGCGATCGGCAGGCTGAGGCCGATCCTGTCGACCTGGTGCGCGAGGTCGTCCTTCGCGACGATGTAGAACCTGTCGAATATCTTCCCGAGGTTCTCGAGGGGTATGCCTATCCCGTTGTCCTTGATCCACACGTGCACGATGCGGCCCTCGTCCCTGCTGCCCACCTGCACCCTGCCGCCCTCGTCGGTGTACGTGATCGCGTTGTCGACGTG
>JBFXGF010000215.1:0-2623 GCA_050178275.1 Thermoplasmata archaeon
CCAGCCTCGTGATCACCCAGTGCTCGGCGCCGGGCGCCCCGCACATCTACTGCTCGTCGTCCGCGCCCATCAACATGAGGACCGGGTCCATCAACTACATGACCGTCGAGCAGTGCCTGATCGCCGCGTCCCTGGGACAGATGGCGAGGAGGTACTCCCTCCCCGCGATGGTCGGGGACTGGGGGGTGAACGACACGGAAGTGCCGGGCGTCCCGCACACGCTCACTGAGATAATGGGCCTCGCGCTGAGCACCATGGGCAACTCCGACCTCGTGTCCGGCATAGGCGGTTTGGACGCGGTCAAGGGCGCGTCCTTCGACCAGGCGGTCATAGAGTCGAAGCTATGGGAGAGCTTCAGGGAGTTCATGAGGGGTTACACCGTCAGCAAGGAGACCATCGCGCTGGATGTCGTGAGGAAGGTCGGCCACGGTAACACGTTCATCACGCACCCTCACACAGCCAAGCACTTCAAGAGCGAGCTGATATTCAAGGACCCTTCCCTGGCCAAGTGGGAGGTCAACATGTCGACCGCCATGGTGCCAGAGGCGAAGGAGATTGCCCGGAGGCTGTTGGCGGAGCACAGGCCACCCGCGATGGACAAGGACATCGTGTCGAGGGGCGACGAGGTCATCGCGAGGTTCGAGAAGACATCCCGTTGACGGACGGGCGAAAAGATTGATATGCCCCTCCCCCGATTGGCCAGCATGGCGAACAAGGTACACGCGGCGCACATACTGGTCAAGTCTGAGAACCTCGCGAAGGACCTCATGGTCAAGGTGAAGGGCGGAGAGTCTTTCGGCGACCTCGCGAAGAAGCACTCGGAGTGCCCCTCTGGGAAGCAGGGCGGCGACCTCGGCTGGTTCGGCAAGAACATGATGGTGAAGGAGTTCGAGACCGCGGCCTTCAACGGCAAGAAGGGCGAGGTCGTCGGGCCGGTCAAGACCCAGTTCGGCTGGCACCTGATACAGATACTGGACCAGAAGTGAGCGGCGGCCGGTCGGAGCAACGCTCTAATACTCCTACTGGATGGCGGCGCTCAGGGACGACACCGCCATGGTCGACGCGTCGATAGTCTTCGCTCTCTGCGCCCTCGCCATCTACGGGGTCACGCAGGTCATAGCCAAGTTCGCAGTCGGCTCCCTGAACGCCGAGTCGATGGTCGCGCTGAACTTCCTGACCTCGTTGCCCGTCTATGTTTTCATCCTCGCCGGCGCGCTCCTCCTCTGGGGAGAGTACCTGGACCATCTGGAGTATGTGCTGTACGCCCTCATAGGCGCCTCGACCGCGAGGGGAGGGTATTACATCTATCTCGAGGCCCTCGAGAAGGGCGACGTGAGTGTGGTGGGCAGCATAACGGCCGCGTTCCCCGCCATCACCGTCGTCCTCGCCGTGACGTTCCTCGGGGAGACGCTGAGCCTCATGAACGCCGCCGGCGTCGTATTGATCATATCCAGCATGGTCGCCCTGTCGTACTCCCGGGGCAACGGGTCCAGCCGGACGGCGCACTCGAGGTCGTCCCTCGTGCTGAGCGTCGCCACGATGGTCATCTGGGGCGTCGGGGGCGTGTTCATCAAGCTGGCGCTCGACGGGTTGCCACTGATCGCTTACCTGGGCGTGTACCCGCTCATACTCCCACCGATCGCGTTCGCGTACCTGAGACACAGAAGGGCGACCCTGCGCGTGTTCCTCCCGAAATGGACCGTCCCGGTCATCCTGGCGATAGTGGTGGCCGAGCTCTGGCAGCTGGCGTACTTCTCGGAGATCTCCGCCGTGTCCGTCGGGTCCGCGTCCATAGTGTTCCCGCTGATCTCCGCGTATCCCGTGGTGACCATCCTCGGGGCCAGGGCCTTCCTCAAGGAGAAACTGTCCCGAAGGGAGATGCTGCTGATACTCGCGGTGATCATCGGGATCGTGCTGGCATCCGTGGCCTGAGGACGCCCCACGGTCGGCCTGCCCCGCCGCCCCCGCCTGAGCCGCGGCGGGCGTTTTCCGAGATGTCGCTCAGAACGGCTTCCCCTCTCCCAGCACGGAGTGGACCTTCGTCATCAGGTCGCTTATGGGCAGTTTCTGGGGGCATTTCTCCTCGCACGTCCCGCAGTGCTTGCACGCGCTGGCCCGCTTCTTCGGGTTGAAGAACCTCTCATAGGTCCTCCTGGCGTTCTTGAGGTCGCCGTGTATGTATGCGTCATTGTACTCCTCGAAGTTGGTGGGTATGGCGACGCCGTGCGGGCAAGGCATGCAGTAATTGCATTTGGTGCACCCGATGAGCGCCTGCTCCCTGTACCTCTTCGCGACACGCGCCAGCAGCTTCCTCTCATCGGCTCTGAGCGTGCCGATGCCGGACCGGTCGGCGGCCCTGAGGTTGCCCCGGACCTGACCCATGGTGCTCATGCCGCTGAGGACGGTCGCCACCCCTGGCTGGTCCCAGATCCACCTGAGGGCGAGGTCGAACGGCGCCACCTTCTTCCCCCGGAGCTTGTATTCGTCCCTTATTCTCCTTGGCGGGTTCGCGAGCCTCCCGCCGAGCAGGGGCTCCATGATGACGACCGGAATCCCCTTGGACGCCGCGTACTTGAGTCCCTTCGTGCCCGCCTGGTTCTCCGTGTCCATGAAGTTGTACTGT
>JBFXGF010000216.1:0-2618 GCA_050178275.1 Thermoplasmata archaeon
CGCGATGACCAGCACCCTCTCGCCCTTCAGGTCGTTCTTGCCCACCACTTGGATGGCGCACGAGACGATGTGGTCGATGTCGGGCATCTTGGCCTTCGACTCCTCCATCCGAGGCTCGACGACATGAACCCCGAGGGCCTTGAGCCGCTCGATGTTGTCCATTACCGCCTTGTGCCTTATCATCGAGGCGTGCATCGCGGGCACGATTATGACCGGTATCCCCGTCCCCAGAGCCGTCGTGGCGAAAGTGGTGACGGGCGTGTCGTCGATGCCGCACGCGACCTTCGAGATCGTGTTCGCGGTCGCCGGGGCTATCAGCAGGAGGTCCGCCCTGTCCGGGACATCCCCGCAGAACGAGACGTGCTGCACGCGTCCGTCTATCTCCGTCGTCACGGGCCTCCCGGACGCGAACTCGAGCGCGTAGGGGTGCACTATCGTCCGCGCGTCCTTCGACATCACGACATGCACATCCGCGCCGTGCCGGATGAGGTCCCTGCAGAGCTTCACGCACTCGACGGCGGCTATGCTGCCCGTGATTCCGAGGACGACCTTCCGTCCCTTGAGCTTGTCGCTCTTCGTTCCTCTTATGTGGTCCGCTGGGTGCATAGCATCACTTCCGAGCCCGCGCACGGTATTAAATGTTACTCTCCTCAATGGTCTTTAGTACTCGCTCCACGACATCCTCCAATGGCCGCGTGGCGTCTATCACGACGATGCCGGTGTCGGACTCGGCGAGCCTGCGGTAGTTCTGGTCGACTTCCTCCAGGAAGTCGAGCCTCTCGAACCTGGACCTCTCCGCCCTGTCTGATATGCGTTCGGGCATCTTCTCGGGCGGGAGCGAGAGGAGGAACGTGATGTCCGGCCTGAGCGATATGCGCATGTTCGCGTCCAGGAGCCACGCGAAGTTGTCCCCCAGGCCCTTTCGTCTCAGGGACGCGGTCTGGTACGCGACTGTGGAGTGGTAGTACCTGTCGCACACGACGAGTCTTCCACGCCTGACCATGTCGGCCATCTCGAGCGTGTGCTGGGCCCTGTCCGCCATGAACAGCAGGGCGTCCGTGTAGGGGCTGACCTCCTTCCCGTCCCCCTCCTTGACCGCGCGGCCGACCCATGAGTCAGTGGGCTCGCGCGTGAGGACCGCCCTGTCCCCCAGCCTGCGGACGACCTCCTTCGCGACGGTCGATTTGCCGCACCCGTCTATCCCCTCGAAGACGACTAGACCCGCCATGCCTAACGTCTGTCAATCATCGCCAGTCGTATATAAGGTTCACAGGGGGGTCTCGGGGAGCCCCGACCCCTGGATGTCCCCCTGGGGGCGCCCGCCAGACGCCCGGGGCTGTCCAAGATGGTGCATCGGTGACCATTCCCGATAGGTTATAAGTAATCATTCGACCATTAGGCCCTCCTCAGGTGACCGCTCTGGCGACTGGGTACGTGCTGATAACGACCGCGACCGGGAAGGAGTCCAAAGTGCTCGAGCAGATGCGCAAGCTCCCGGAGATCGGCGAGGTGCACCAGCTCTTCGGTCAGTGGGACATGATCGCCCGGGTCGAGACGGCCGACTACGACCGCATGTGCGACATCGTGCTCAGCAAGGTCAGGACGATACCGGGGATCACGGGGACCAGGACGCTCATCTGCGCCCGGTTCAAGCGGAGCTAGGCCTTCCCGGACATCCCCTTGGCGACCTTCTTCTCGTACGCCCTCCAGCTGAATATCATGTCCCGGGCGGCCCTCGCCTCGTCGAGCCTCCTCACGGCGGTGTTATGCGGGGCCGACTTCACCGTCTCGGGGTCCTCGGCCAGTATCTTCCTGCATGTCTCCACGAAGGCGTCCAGGGTGTCCCTGGACTCCGTCTCCGTGGGCTCTATCATGATCGCCTCGTCCACTATCAGCGGGAAGTAGACGGTGGGCGCGTGGAACCCGTAATCCAGGAGGCGCTTCCCGAAGTCGAGCGTCCTCAGGCCCTTGGCCTTGAGCGACCTGCCGCTGAGGACGAACTCGTGTTTCCTCAGCTGACCGTACGGCATCTCGAAGTCCTTGCTCAAATGGTGCCTGAGGTAGTTGGAGTTCAGGACGGCGTTCTCGGACGCGGCCGTCAAGCCGTCCCCTCCCTGCATCTTGATGTAGGCGTACGCGCGGGCCAGCACGCCGAAGTTGCCGAAGTGCGCCCTGACCTTGCCGATGCTCCTCGGGCGGTCGTAGTCCAGCGCGAACCTGTTGCCCTCCTTGACGATTCTGGGGACCGGCAGGAACTCCTCGAGCCTCTTCTTCACGCCCACTGGGCCGGCCCCGGGGCCGCCCCCGCCGTGGGGCGTGGCGAAGGTCTTGTGGAGGTTGAAGTGGACTATGTCGAAGTCCATCTTGCCCGGGGAAGTCTTCCCCATGATGGCGTTCAGGTTCGCGCCGTCGTAGTACAGCAGCGCGCCCGCGTCGTGGAGCACGCCCGCGACCTCCTTCACGCCCTTCTCGAACAGGCCGAGCGTGTTCGGGTTCGTGAGCATGAACGCGGCGGTGTCCTTGGATACGGCCGCCTTGAGCGCCTCTATGTCGACGCATCCCTCCTTCGACGGTATCTCGAGGACGTCGTAGCCGACCATGGCTGCGCTAGCTGGGTT
>JBFXGF010000217.1:0-2575 GCA_050178275.1 Thermoplasmata archaeon
CATCTCCGGGCTGGGAATCATAACCATCAGGAACATCGCCGAGAGGCGGCAGGAGATCGGCGTCATGCGCGCGATCGGGTTCCAGAGGAACATGATCCTGAACACTTTCCTGCTCGAGACTTCCTTCGTAGCGTTGCTGGGCAACGTCATGGGGGTGGGGCTCGGGCTCCTGCTCTCTTACAGGCTCTTCGACTGGGGAGGGTTCTCGGACATCTCGGTGTTCGTCATACCGTGGGGGGAGGTGTTGCTCGTGCTGGCGATCGCGTTCATCGTCACCATCGCGTCCGTGCTGCCCCCATCGATGAAGGCAGCCAGGCTGGCCCCCGCCGAGGCCTTAAGAAGGGTAGACTGATACCTTCGGAATAGTAGCTACAACACTCATAATATCCTCCGGCGGAATCGTCGCCGATGATGGCTTCAGATGCCGTGACGCGGGCCTTGGACGCGCTCAGGGAAGGACACTTCGTCCTCGTCTACGACGCGGATGGACGCGAGGAGGAGACCGACATGGTCATCGCGTCCGAGCTCGTCACCTCAGCCGCGGTCCGCACCATGAGGCGCGACGCGGGGGGACTGATATGCACGACCGCCGACCCGCGGATACGGGAGAGCCTGGGCCTGCCGTTCCTCGCGGAGGTGTTCAGCGGCGTCTCAGACATGTACCCCGTCATGAAGGGGCTGACGCCGAACGACATCCCCTACGACGTCAAGTCCGCCTTCGGCATCACGATCAACCACCGGAAGACCTTCACTGGCATCACCGACAATGACCGCTCGCTCACGATCAAGGAGTTCGCGGAACTCGCGAGATGCGCGATCGCGCAGGAGGACGGATGGGGCAAGAGGGAGTTCGGGAAGAACTTCAGAGCGCCCGGGCACGTCCACCTGCTCAACACGACCGACAACATCCTCGAGACGAGGTTCGGGCACACGGAGCTGTCAACGGCTCTCGTCATCATGGCGGGGATCGTCCCCTCGGCCACGGTGTGCGAGATGATGGGGGACGACGGCAAGGCGCTCCCCAAGGACGCCGCGAGGGCCTACGCCGAGAAGCACGGTCTCGTGTACCTCGAGGGCTCGGACGTCATCCGCGCCTGGAAGGAGTTCCAAGGGAAGAGGTGAGAGCCGATGGTGCGCGTGATGGCATCTGGTGTTTTCGACATCATACATCTAGGCCACCTGCACTACCTCGAGGAGTCCAAGAAACTCGGGGACGAGCTGGTCGTCGTCGTGGCGAGGGACGACACCGTGAGGAAGAGGAAGCACGAGCCGATAACCATGGAGAACATGCGGCTCGAGCTGGTGGCGGCCATGAAACCCGTGGACATCGCCGTCCTCGGCAACGAGAGCGGGGACATGTTCAAGGTCGTCGAGGAGCTGAAGCCGGACATCATCACCGTCGGTTACGACCAGCCCTTCGAGCCTGTAGAGCTGGAGAAGGAGCTGCTCGGCAGGGGTCTTAACGTCCGCGTCGTGAGGATGCCGCACCTGGACCACGACCTGGACGGCACGCGCAAGATCATCGACAAGGTCATCCAGTTCCACGAACTCAGGAAGAAGCTCGCGGAGGTCGAGAAGAAGTGAAGCGCATAGGCGTCGCGGACACGACCTTCGCGAGGGTGGACATGGGGGGCTTCGCGGTCGACGAGCTGAGGAAGACCGGCACTGGGTTCAAGGTCGAGAGGTACACCGTCCCGGGGGTCAAGGACCTGCCCGTGGCCGCTAAGAAGCTGATCGAGGAACGGGGCTGCGACATAGTGGTCGCGCTCGGTATGCCAGGCGCCCAGCAGATAGACAAGACCTGCGCGCACGAGGCCTCGACCGGGCTCATCCAGGTGCAGCTCATGACGACCAAGCACGTCATCGAGGTCTTCGTCCACGAAGACGAGGCGAAGGACGCGAAGCAGCTCGCGTGGCTCGCGGAGAGAAGGGCAAGGGAGCACGCGGTGAACGCGTACGACCTGGTGTTCAGGCCCGAGCGGCTGGAACGCAACGCGGGCAAGGGCCTGAGGCAGGGGTTCGAGGACGCTGGACCAACGGATTAAGGTCGAATGAAGGAGGTAATGACATGGCAGGCAAGTACAGGATAGGCATCGTCTGTAGCGAGTTCAACTTCGACGTGACGCAGATGATGCTCGAGAGGGCGAAGGAGCATGCGAAGTTCTTGGACGTGGACGTGACCAAGGTGATCATGGTGCCGGGCGTTTTCGACATACCCCTGGCGCTCAAGGTCCTCCTGAAGGACAAGTCGATCGACGGCGCGGTCACGATCGGGGCCGTCATAGAGGGCGAGACCGAGCACGACCAGGTGATCATCGGACAGGCCGCGAGAAAGGTCACCGATCTCGCGGTCGAGTACGAGAAGCCCGTCGGCCTGGGCATAACCGGCCCGGGGATGAGCCGGCTCCAGGCAGAGGACAGGATCGAACGGGCCAAGGACTCCGTCGAATCCGTGGTGAAGCAGCTCAAGAGGCTCAAGTGAGTCCCGGGCCTGGAAAGGCTATAATACGCGCATCCTCTCCTGGGGGACCGTGGGCGAGATAAGGCTGGGCAAGATGCACCTCCGCTGGTGCGA
>JBFXGF010000218.1:0-2547 GCA_050178275.1 Thermoplasmata archaeon
CTGTCCGCCCTCGTCCATTATCGGCCCCAGGTGGAACTCGACGTTGTCTATCGCCATCTTCGGGACATCGGACGTGATGATCCTCCTGAGCGCGTTCACGAACGTCGGGTTCGTGTCGTTTATCACGAGCTGAGCCTTCGTAGGCGTCATCTCGACTATGTCGATCTTCATCTGATACCCCTACACTCTCCGGCCCCTTCTGCCGCCCTTCTTCTTCGTGCCGTCATGCGGCACCGGGGTGACGTCCTCGATCCTGCCGATCCTGAGCCCCGCCCTGGCGAGCCCCCTGATGGCGGCCTGGGCGCCCGGGCCCGGCGACGCGGACCTGTTGCCTCCAGGCGCGCGCACCTTGACATGTATGCTGTCTATCCCCTTCTCCTTCGCTATCTCCGCGACCTTCTCGGCGGCCTTCATCGCGGCGTACGGGGACGCCTCGTCCTTCGCGGCCTTGACCACCATGCCACCCGTGGCCTTGGTTATGGTCTCCGCCCCGGTGAGGTCCGTTACCGTTATGATGATGTTGTTGTAGCTCGCGTAGACGTGAGCCACTCCCCACTTGCCCATGTCTTCATCCCTCCTGCTCTGGAGGAGGCTCTGGGACATCCGTCTCGGACTCCTTCTCCTCCTTCAGTTCCGTCTTGATGATCTTCTTGAGCTTGGGCTTGGCGACCTTGATCTCTTCCTTCTCCTCGGTCTTCGTCGCCTCCGCGGCCGCTCGTATCTTGTCGAGGTCCTCTGGCTTCGGCCTGACCGGGTGCAGCTCGTTGGAGATCGGGGACATCATGTGATAGTTTATGAGGTCCTCCTCGCCCCTCTTGACTATGTAGCCTGGTATCGTGACCTTCCTGCCTGATATGGACGCGTGCCCGTGGACTATGAACTGCCTCGCCTGCTTGGGGGTGAACGCGAGCCCCTTCCGGTATATGACCGTCTGGAACCGCCTCTGGAGCACCGCCTCGGTGTTCAGCGAGAGAACGTCGTTGAGCGTCGCCCCCTCGGGTGGCAGGAGTGACAGCCTCGCGCAGCGCTGGAGGAGCTCCTTGGTCTCCACCTCGGCCTGCTTGTCGCCGGTCCTGACGCGCGCCTGGAGCTCCCTGCTCTGCGAGCGGAGCGTCCTGACGAAGGACTGCGCCCTCCATAGCTCCCTCTTGTTCTTGAGCCCGTACTTCATGAGGAGTTCGTTCTCAGCCTTGATCCTCTCGCCCTCCCACGGGTGGGACGGCTTCTCGTACTTCCTTCTGGAGAACTTGGGGTCGCCCATCGCTCACACCACTCCTACTTCTCCGGCGCGGCCTCTCCCGCCTGGGCCGGCCCCTCTCTCCGCCTCATGACGCCCATGGTCATGCCGGTCCTGCCGTTGGACCTCGTCCTCTGGCCGCGGACCTTCTGGCCAGTCTCGTGCCTGATGCCCCTGTAGCACCTGATCATCCTCATCATGTTCACGTCGTCCCGCCTGAACAGCTCGACGTCCACTCCCACGAGGTGCATGTCAGCGCCGCTGGACCAATCGCTCTGGCGGTTGATCATCCAGTGGGGCACCTTCTCAGAATACTCGGTTATGAGTTTCTCCAGCTCCGTGGTCTTCTCCTCTGGCAGGTCGCCCATCTTCACGCTCCTCGGGACCCCGGCCATCTTGGCGATGATCTCGGCGGTCCTCATGCCCACGCCCTTGACAGAGTTCAACCCGATGACGACGTCCTTGTTGCCGTCCACATCGGTGTTGACGAGCCTGACTATGTACCTGAAGTTCTCATCCTTCTTCTTAGCAGGCGCCGGCGCGGGCGCTCCCGCGGCCTTCTCGGCCTGCTTTCCCTTCTGTCCCTTGGGCTTGGGCTCCTTCTGTTCTGCCAAACGGTGACCTCCACGGCTCTGTGATTACAGTCAACTCCCTGACGCACAATGGCTGTGGTCTGGGAAGTAATTCCCCGACACACTAAGGTGTATAAAACACTTATGCTCGTCAACCGCGGCCGGTTACGCGCTCGTGTCAGCGTGCCAGTCGTCCGAACTAGCGGTTCCGGGCCCCGGTCGCGCCCTTCTCCCGCCCGACCAAGTTCACGGCCTCCGCGACCCCCTGGTCCAGGGTCACGGGCACGTTCCGGGGCCTGTAGCCCATCGACGCCAGCCTCTTGAACAGCCTGGATATCTGTGGCGGCTCGAGCCCGGCCTCCTCGAGCGTGTCGTCCCGGGCCATCAGTTCCGACAGGCCGCCCTCGAACACGACGCTGCCGTTCAGCAGGACCACCATGTCGACGACCTCGGCGGCCGCCTCAAGGTCGTGCGTGGCTATCAGCATCGTCCTCCTCATGTTCCTCAGGAGCTCGATCAACCCCGACCTGGAGCGCGGGTCCAGGCCCGCCGTCGGCTCGTCCAGGAGCAGCAGCTCCGGCTCCATCGCGAGCACGCCCGCGATCGCCACGCGCTTCTTCATGCCGTGGCTGAGCCGGTGGGGCTTCCTCTTGGCCAAGTCCTCGATGGACGCGGCCCTGAGCGCCTGGACGACCCTGTCCTCCACATGGTCGAGTCCAAGGTTCACCGGCCCGAAGG
>JBFXGF010000219.1:0-2526 GCA_050178275.1 Thermoplasmata archaeon
GTCACGCTGTGGACCCTCACGCCCGTGGTCTCGAGGATGTCCAAAGCCGCGAGGTGTATCCTCTCCTTCTCGTCCTCGCTCATCAATCCGTAGGTCTTCTTGATCCTGAATCTGTTCTCGAAGTCTGCCATCGTTGTTTCCTCCTTGGTCTGACACACGCGACAGGGCGGACCGCGTGCGACGCGACTGAGAAGACGTTTGCGGCGCGCCGGACGCGTTTCGGGACGCCAGAGCGGGTCAGAGCCGCCTATTGTCCATGCCGTCCGCGCCCGACCGCTTGTAGTAATGCGCCAGCACGGGCTCGTATCCTGGGAGTCTGCAGCGGACGAGTCCACGCGGGCTGGGGCGGGCCCTCGGGGGGTCAGCGAACCGCGCGGCGTACAAAGACATAGAATCCGTTTCGACTGTGCCCACGGTCTGTCCCTCCATCCAGTGGAATGGACTCACCATAGTTAACAGTGTCCCGAAACCTTGAAGAGGACATAGGCGCGGACACCGGCTCCATCCATCGACCAGAAGGTTTATCGGCGCACTTCGCGTTCGCCGCGCAGGATGCACGGAACCTCGGTCACAGTACTCAGCAGCGGGAGCTGCGGCAACTCGATCGTGCTCTCCAGCGACGAGGTCTCTATCATGGTAGACGCCGGCCTCTCCTGCAAGGAGCTCGAGCGCAGGATGTCGTTGTTCGGCCTTGACCCCGACGACCTCGACGCGCTCCTCCTGACGCACGAGCACACGGACCACACGAGAGGTGCCAAACGGTTCTGCTCCATGCACGACCTGCCTGTCTACGGCACCGACGGGACCCTATCGCTCACACCCCTGGAGGGCGTGGAGCTCCGGCCTATATCGAGCAGGCAGCCGTTCGGCCTGGGGCCGGTCAATGTCACCCCGTTCCCCATCAAGCACCTTGCAGCCGAGCCGGTCGGGTTCTCGATATCCGACGACGGGCAGAAGCTGTCCATCGTGTCGGACCTCGGGTGCGTGACATCGAAGGTCATCGAGGCGCTCCAGGGTTCGCGGGTGCTCATGATCGAGGCGAACTACGACGACGGCATGCTAGTGAACGGCGCCTACCCCGACTTCCTCAAGAGGACCATCAGGGGAGACCACGGGCACCTATCCAACGACGCTGCCGCCTCCCTTTGCTCCCAGGTCGTCTCCGAGGAGACGACGACGGTCGTGCTGCTGCACCTGAGCAGGGACAACAACACGCCTGAGAAGGCGGCCGCCGCGGTGGCGGAAGGCATGCGCGACAGCGGCAAGAAGGCGAGACTGGGCGTCACCGAGCACGGGGGCTCGAACGGGCCCGTGGCCCTACGTTGAGCCTATGATCTTGATCTTCCCGTGGGACAGCAGCGTGTCCGCGACGCTCTTCGGGATGGAGACGACGTCCTCCTTCCTGAGCTTGTAGTCGCGGTCGACGCCCGCGAAGGTCGGCATGTCCTCGAGCACACGGGCCATCACGAGCTCCTCGGAGTCCGAGTCGGCCTCGGGGCTCGCCTTGGCCGCCTGGTCCCCCTTCCTGAGGGCCTGCACCTCGACCATCTCCTCCTGCTTGGCGAGCCTCGGGCCCAGGGTCTCGAAGTCGGCGTTCGAGTCCTTGTGCGCCAGGAGCACGGATGTCATGCTCGAGAAGAGGACGAGCTCGTCCGGCGTGAGGTTGGCCGTGTCCGGGTTGTCCCCGGACACCTTCCTGAGCGCGATGAGCGATATCTTCCTCGTGCGGAGCTCGTAGACCCGCTTCGCCTTGTCTATGGCCTTCTTGAGCTGGTCGTTCAGCATCATGCTCGCGTGCGAGCTCGGGTTCATGGCTATCTCCCGCTCGCTCTCCTTCCGTACGCTCTTGATGTACGCGGATATCCGGTCGTAGAGCGCGGGGTCGACCTTGGTCAGCTGGGGAGACCTGTTCTCCTGCCTGAAAAGGGTCATGATGTCCTCATAGTTCATGTCCCCCCGCTGCTCGGCCATGTTGAAAGCATACGACATGGTCATATATCATGATTGCGAGCCGCGTCAGCCGGAAGGCAACTAGTTATACCGCCGTGGGGAATCTCAGCCGTGAGTAGGATGGACCGGAAGGACTTCGTCGAGCCCTGCGGGGAAGGGTGCAGGATATGGATAGACGCGTCCCCCGGGGCCGACAGGAGCGAGGTCCAGGGCGTGAACCAGTGGAGGAAAGCCCTCCAGGTCAGGGTGGGCGCGCAGGCCAGGGAGGGGGAAGCGAACGCCGAGCTGGTCAGGTTCCTCGCGGAGAGGCTCGACGTGCCGAGGAGGAAGGTCGAGATCGTGAAGGGGGAGCGGTCCTCCACGAAGCTGGTCGAGGTGCCGCTCACCGTCGAAGAGGTCCGGAGGAGGCTGGGGGTCTGATCCCGCGATAACCCCCGCGGAGCGCCTGGACATGATACTCGAGGTCCTGGACAAGATTGAGGACAAGAGCGCGGACACGCCCGTCGTGGTCGAGGGGCTCAAGGATGTCGAGGCGATGAGGAACCTCGGGCTCAGGAGGAACGTCGTCTCGCTCGG